>NZ_AP014690.1:3072500-3198265 GCF_001547995.1 Asaia bogorensis NBRC 16594 | reverse complement strand
TCGTCATGGCCTGGAACACCCCGAAGGTTACCGAAATTCCGCTCGGCGCCGAAATCAACTCCTATGTCTGCGGCCAGAAGAAGTAAGTTCTTCGCAGGACCGTTTACCTTCAACAGCCGCACCCCATGTGCGGCTGTTGTCGTTTCTGGCCGGGCTGAACGGCCCTCTGCCAGCCGATCACGAACAGACCGACCCTGACCATGCTCGATATTATCGTTCTTGGCAGCGGTGCCGGTGGTGGGTTTCCGCAATGGAATTCGAACGCCCCGGCTTGCCGTGCCGCAAGAGAGGGCCGAATTCCTTCTCGCAGCCAGGCCTCCCTCGCCGTCAGCGGCGATGGCAAGCACTGGTTTTTGCTCAATGCCTCGCCTGATCTCAGAGCCCAGATTTTGGCAACGCCGGAACTACATGCGCAGGACGCGCTGCGTTCCACGCCGATACAGGGCGTTATTCTGACCAATGGCGAAATCGATTCCATCACCGGGTTGCTGACTTTGCGCGAGCGCGAGCCCTTCCGGCTTTATGGCACGTCCGCCACGCTGGCCCAGCTGGATGCCAATCCGATTTTCGAGGCCGTAAACCGTGAGATTGTGCCACGCCTGCCGCTCGATGACGAAACACCCCTCACCCTGCCCAACAAGGACGGTACAGCTTCAGGCCTGACGCTCACCGCCTTTGATGTGCCTGGCAAGGCACCGCTTTATGCCGAGCATCTGCCAAGCCAGAAGGGCGAGACAATCGGGCTCGAAATTACCGACGGAAAGCACACGATGGTCTTCCTGCCAGCTTGTGCCGATCTCACCCCTTCCGTACGCACACGCATTCGCGCGGCCGATGCGCTGTTCATGGAAGGAACACTCTGGCGTGATGACGAGATGATCCGTGCCGGGCTCAGCCCGAAAACCGGTCTGCGCATGGGACATATCTCGATGTCCGGCCCGCAAGGCATCATCGAGACCTTGCATGATGCGCCCTCCCATCGCGTCTTCATTCACATCAACAACTCGAACCCCGTCCTCGTACCGGACTCGCCGGAACGCCGGATGGCGGAAGAAGCAGGCTGGATCATCGGTGAAGATGGCCTGCGCCTGACCCTTGGAGAAAGATCATGACGGTTCTATCCCCCGATGCCCTCGAAGCCCGCCTGCGTGAAATCGGTGCCGAGCGCTATCACAACCGTCATGCCTTCCATCGTGCCCTGCATGACGGCAAGCTGAACCGCACACAGGTTCAGGCCTGGGCCCTCAACCGCTACTATTATCAGGCGTCCATTCCGGTGAAGGACGCCACCCTGCTCGCCCGCCTTCCTACAGCCGAGCTGCGCCGCGAATGGCGACGCCGTCTTGAGGACCATGACGGTAACGAACCCGGCACAGGCGGCATTGCGCGCTGGCTGAAACTGACAGACGGGCTCGGTCTGTCACGTGACTATGTCGAGAGCCTGCAAGGCATGCTGCCCGCGACCGGCTTCGCCGTGGAAGCCTATGTGCATTATGTGCGCGACCGCTCCGTTCTGGCTGCCATTGCGTCATCGCTCACCGAGCTTTTCTCGCCCACCATCATCAGTGAGCGCGTCTCCGGCATGCTGCGCCACTACGATTTCATCTCGGAAGAGACACTGGCCTATTTCGCCCCACGCCTCACCCAGGCGCCACGTGATTCCGATTTTGCGCTGGCCTATGTGAAGGAACACGCCCGCACTGCCAAGCAGCAGAAAGAGGTCATCGACGCGCTGATCTTCAAATGCAACGTGCTCTGGACCATGCTCGATGCGCTGCAGCATGTGTATATGGAAGGCCATCCCGCCCCCGGCGCCTTTGCCGGTGCCCATACCCCGGAGGCTTTCAGCGCGTGAGCGTTTCGGAAGACAGCATTCTGAAATTTACCCGCGGTCATCGCCTTCAGCATGACCGCGTACGCGATGTCTGGCTCGTTCAGGCTCCTGAAAAGGCCTTTATTGCCGATCCCATTGCCGCTGCCATCCTGCGCCTTGTCGATGGCGCCCGCCCCTTGAGCGCCATCATCGACGACCTCGCTGCAACCTATCATGCCCCCCGCGAAATCATCGCGACCGATGTGCAGGTCCTGCTTGCTTCGCTGATGGATCAGAAAGTTCTGGTCGAACAAAGCCCTCAAAACGGGCAAACTCCCGCGTCATGAGCTTTACCCCGCCTCCCATGAGCCTGCTGGCCGAGCTGACCCATCGCTGCCCGCTCGCCTGCCCCTATTGCTCCAATCCGATCGATCTGGAGCGACGTGCGTCTGAAATGACCACGGCCGACTGGTTGCGTGTGCTGGACGAGGCTGCAGCACTTGGGGTGTTGCAGGTTCACTTCTCAGGCGGTGAACCCATGGCGCGGCATGACCTGCCCGAACTGGTGCGTCACGCCAGTGCGCTCAATCTCTATACCAATCTCATCACCTCAGGCGTGCTCATCAACGAGGCGACCCTCTCCGCCCTTGATGAGGCTGGCCTCGATCATGTCCAGCTCTCCTTTCAGGATGTCGGGGAAGCGGGCGCAGAGCGTATCGGCGGCCTACGTGGTGCGCAGGCCAAGAAGCTCGAAGCCGCCCGCCTGATCAAGGCACGCGGTATTCCCCTCACGCTCAATTTCGTCGTGCATCGCGAGAATGTAGCGCGTGTGCCTGCCATGCTCGATCTTGCCCATGAACTCGGTGCCGGACGCGTGGAGATTGCTCATACCCAGTATTATGGCTGGGGCCTGAAGAACCGCGATCTGCTCATGCCCTCGGCCGCGCAGCTCGAAGCCTCGACGGAAGCGGTGGTGAAAGCCCGTGCCCGCTTTGGCAACAGCCTCGCCATCGATTATGTCACCCCGGATTATCACGCTGACCAACCCAAGCCCTGCATGGGGGGGTGGGGCCAGCGCTTCGTCAACATCACCCCCTCCGGCAAGGTGCTGCCCTGCCATGCCGCCGAGACCATTCCAAATATCACTTTCCCCAGCGTCACAACCGACTCTCTGGGCGCGATCTGGCAGGACTCCCCCCTGTTCAACCTGTTTCGCGGCACGGACTGGATGCCCGAACCCTGCCGTGGTTGCAGCCTGAAGGAAGTCGACTGGGGCGGTTGCCGTTGTCAGGCCCTCGCCCTGACAGGCGATGCGGCAGCCACCGACCCTGTCTGTGCCCGCTCGGACCGTCATGCGCTGGTCATGGAAGCGTCAAGGGCCGGGCATGACGGTGATTTCACCTATCGGCGATTTTCCAAGGCGTAAGATACGCGGGGGGCGGCTCTATACCCCACCAGGGGAAAGTCGTCCTTTTGGACCCTGATGGACTCAACGGAGCTATCCCCTCCGCGAGTGCAGGGCCTTGCCTTTTATCCCGAGAAAGGCCGGGCCACGATCATGATGACGATAACGATCATCAGCAGTGTCGGCACCTCATTGGCAATACGGTAATAGCGCTCGGGATGAAGCCGCAGGTCATGGGAAAACTCGCGGCGCCACCGGGCACAGAAGCCGTGGAAACCGCAAAGCAGCAGAACCGTGACCAGCTTGATCCACCACCATGGGGCGGACCAGTCGATCACGCCGGGAAGCGAGGCGAGGAGGCCGCCAGAGATCAGGGTGGCAATCATGGCCGGTGTCATGATGGCACGGAGCAGACGGCGCTCCATGATCTGGAAGCGTTCGCTTTCAGGCGTGCCGGGCTGAACCTGTGAATGATAGACGAAAAGCCGTGGCAGATAGAAATTACCGGCCATCCATGAGGTGAAGGCGAGGATATGCAGCACCTTGAGCCAAGGAAACCAGGGGAGGAGGGCGCTCATCGGTTTTGCTCTTCCATAATGCTGGCCAGCATGGGGGCAAGTTCATCAAGATGGGCGATACGGCGTAACCCTGGCCAGTCGAGTGCGGGCGATGGCCCTTCGGCACGCAGCAGGATGCAGGCCATACCGGCATCATGCGCCGCCTGCACGCCGGTATCGGAATCCTCGATCACCACGCAGACACAGGGTGCAACGCCTTCCTGCTCTGCGGCATGGAGGAACACATAGGGGTCTGGCTTGGGCCGCATCATATCGCGAGCCGAATGGACCCTCTCTTTCGGAAAGAAAGCCTCAAATCCGACACGGGCGAATTTGACCTCCATCTCGGGCCATGAGGAATTCGAGCCAACGCGAAAAGGCAGACCGAGCGCCTGCACGGCTGACAGCATGGCAGCAGCGCCCTCGATCGGCGCCGCTTCATCGCGCATCAGATCGACCAGTCGGTTCTGCATGATGGCGACGTAGTCATCACCCAGATCGAGGCCGGTCTCGGCTTCAAGTTCGCGCTTGACCTGGCCCAGTGCCTTGCCTGCAAAGCGGTGCAGGGCCTCATCATCGCTCAGGGCAATGCCATGATCGCGGGCAGCACTGGCTACCAGACGGCAGGAAGGCCCCTCACTGTCGATCAGCACGCCATCACAATCGAAGATCACGAGACGAAGCTGACCGGAGGCACAAAGGGCTGAAGGGCGCGTATCGGACATGATGAGCGTCAGCCGATATCGCGCACGGCATCGACCAGCGCACCAACATGCTCAGGTGGGGTATCGGGCATGACACCGTGACCGAGATTGAACACATGCGGCCGCCCCTTGAGGGCATCGCGGATGGTGCGTGCCTCGTCAATCAGACCCTTTCCGCCATTGCGCAAAATGATCGGGTCAAGATTCCCCTGAAGGGCCAGCGTGTCAGGGCAGAGCGTCGCCATCTGCGCCAGATCGACCGACGTGTCACAGGCCAGCGCATCGACACCGGTCTCACGGGCATATTCGAGGGCCATCAACCCGGCGAGACGGGGAAACCCGATGATCTTCACACCGGGCCGGGCAGCGCGGATGCCCTGCACGATGGCGCGTGTCGGGGCGATCACATGCTGGCGGAACTGGGAAGGAGGCAGCAGACCGGCCCAGCTGTCGAACAGCATGACAGCCTCGGCACCGGCATCGATCTGGCCGATCAGCATGTCGGTCGTTGTTCGGGTCAGCAGGGCGATGAGATCGCCATAGAGCTCCGGGTCCTGCAACGCCATGGCACGGGTGACACCGAACTCCCGCGAGCTGCCGCCATCGACCATGTAGCAGGATACGGTGAAGGGGCTGCCGGCAAAGCCCAGAAGCGTGGTGGACTGAGGCAGTTCGCGAGCCAGAATCCGCAATGTTTCCTGGATTGGCGCCACGGTTTCGGCTACGCGGGCAGGAGACAGGGCCTCAAGCGCAGCCCTGTTGCGGATCGGCTCCATGACAGGGCCGCGCCCTTCGATGAATTTGAGATCCTGACCCATGGCCCAGGGCAGGACGAGGATATCGGAAAACAGGATGGCGCCATCCATGGCAAAGCGCCGGATTGGCTGAAGAGTCAGTTCGGCTGCGATGTCCGGGGTGGTACAGCGCGTCAGGAAGTCTGCCTTGGCGCGTTCGGCGCGGAATTCGGGCAGATAGCGTCCGGCCTGACGCATGAGCCATACCGGAGGCGGCCACACGGCCTCACCGTGGAGGACACGCAGGAGCGGTTTTGCAGGCGCTGACTGGGGTGAATTTTCGCTATCCATACCGACCAATAACCATAAAAGAAAAAAGATAGATATCCTGTCGGATAGGTTGATCCCTGTGGATGACGGGGTACCCAACTTTCCAAAAACGTACCCCGACTTACCAACACTGTGTACAAACGATAAACCCTTTGGTTTGAGGCATTTGCGCAGGTTATCCCGAAATACCCACAGAAGGCCTGTGTACAACCCACTGGTTCTGCCGAAGAAAGTACAATCCACGGTACTCGGTACGCCCTCTCTCTCAGGCTCGTATAATCCCCATGTACCCCAGTACTGACGGTACTCATTCACCCCTGATTTCAAAGGAGACTCGAGATGGAGTCGAAGCGTGCGAATCCCGGAACGCCAAGGCTGGTACTGGCCAGTGGATCAACGGCCCGGCTTGGTTTGCTGCGTGGTGCCGGTCTCGATGTGGTGTCCTGTCCGGTGGCGCTGGATGAGTCTGTACTGCGTGACAGGATGCGGGCGGAAAACGCGGGTCAGAACGCCATCGCACTGGCGCTCGCAAATGCCAAGGCTCTAGAGTTTTCAACGAATCCGCAATTTATGAGCGCCGATTTCGTGATCGCGGCAGACCAGATTCTGGAGTGCGATGGCGTCGGTTTCGACAAGCCGGAAAACAGGCAGGCGGTCAGGGAACAGCTCATCACCCTGCGTGGGCGTACGCATCGGCTCCAGACGGCTGTCGTGCTGTACAAAGGGGGAGAGAAGCTCTGGGAGCATCTGGCGACACCCGAACTCACCATGCGCGATTTCAGCGATGGCTTTCTCGATGCCTATATGGAGGCTGAGGGAGATGTACTTCTGTCCTGCGTGGGTGCGTACCGGCTAGAGGGGCCGGGTGTACAGCTTTTCAGTACGATCAGGGGTGATCACGACGCCATTCTCGGTTTGCCCCTCCTGCCCTTGCTGGCTGTACTGCGCGATTTCGGTATCGCGAAAAAATAGTGTCCGGGGGGGTTGCCAGAGGCAGAGCCCCCCGCTATACCCGCGCCACTGGCCTGACCCAAGGGGCCGGTTTTGATACGGCGGGGCCATAGCTCAGTTGGGAGAGCGCCTGAATGGCATTCAGGAGGTCGTCGGTTCGATTCCGATTGGCTCCACCATCATCTTCCTCAAAATTCGACTTACGATGCTGCGCTAGGCAAGAATGCAGACGTGCGTGCTTTCTCATGCGAACCAATGGCATGAGATTATCGTGTTATCAATATAGTTGATATATAAACCATATCTGTGTCATGGTTCAGGTCTTATTATCAGGATCGACGAGCCAACCATGCGCCTCACCCCATATCCCAGCCGACCAGGTTCGGCCCTGTGGCGATCTCTTCCGTTTTTCATGGCGCTTGGCCTTGGTGGCTGTACACGGGCGCCGTTGCAGGATGTGCTGGGATCGTTTTTCCCGTCTTGGATGCTGTGTGCCACGATCGGTGCCGTAGCAGCCGCTCTGCTGCGCGCTGTCATCGGGGTTGTCGGTCTGCAGCAGGCTGTGCCTGCCCCGATGCTGACCTATCTCGCTTTCATGGTCGCCATCACCTTCATGGTCTGGCTTGTGTTTTTCGGTCACTAGGCGGTGCCCATGCGCTCTCTTCCATCCCGCATCGGCGGTATCTCGCTCCTTATCCTGTCGCTGGCGGCCTGTGTGATTCTGGGCTTTCTGGTGCTGGATCGCCTGCACAGCCGGCCCCGCACTGAAGACGCCTATATCGCGGCCAATATCGTCCACCTTGCACCTGAAGTGAGCGGACGCATTGTTTCCCTGCCCGTTCATGACAACCAGAAGGTCAGGCGTGGCGACATCCTGTATGTGATTGATCCTGAGCCATATACCTACCGGGTGCAGCAAGCGCAGGCGCAGGTCGATGGTCTGCAGGCCCAGATTGACGTGCAGACCAGTCAGGTCAGTTCCCAGATATCCCACGCCGGTGCCGAGGCCAGCTCGGTAACCAGTGCGCGTGCGCGGCTGACCCTTGCCCAGGCCACACAGGCCCGCCTGTCCCCTCTGGAGAAGCAGGGTTTCGTGACCCGCGAGGCGCTGGATCAGGCGCGGGCTGAAACACGCAGTGCCGAGGCAAGCCTGCAATCCGCCCTGCAATCCGCCCTGGCCGCCCGCCAGGCCGTGCGCAGCGTGGCGCCCCTGCGTGCCGATCTGGCAGCAGCCCAGGCGGCCTTGCGTGAGGCAGAGCGTGACCTGCGTCTGACCACGGTCAGGGCACCTTGTGATGGCATCGTGACAGACCTGAATGTGGCCGCGGGTGAATACGCCACGACAGGCAAGCCAGTCTTCACACTGGTCGATGACGAGAAATGGTGGGCCATCGCGAATTTCCGCGAGACGCAGCTCGCCGGGCTGGCGCCGGGCCAGAAGGTGACGGTGTATGCCATGGCGCAGCCCGGCACACCCATCAGTGGCACACTTGAGAGTCTCAATGCCGGTGTGGTGCCTGATGAGGGGATGAGCGCCAATGGTCTGCCCAAGGTGCCGCGCACCCTGAACTGGGTGCGCATCGCACAGCGTTTTCCGGTTCGTATCCGGCTTGATAATCCGCCGACTGACCTGATGCGCATCGGAGGCACTCTGGTTGTGGTCGTGATGCGATGAACACCGCCGGGCAGGAGGTGGTGTTGCCAAGGCGAAGGATCTGGCGCGAGGAAACGCCATCGACCTTTGCCTTCCTCAAAAAGGAAATGGCGCCATCCCCCGGTCGGGCACGCAATACGGCCCTGCTCGTGTTTCAGGTGATTGTCACAATCCTGATTGGCGAGACATTCCGCATCCCCGATCTGCCGGTTCTGGTCTTCATCTGCTTCTTCCTGTCCGGCAATGACGCAGCCTCCAATACCAGCACGGCGCTGATGGGCGGGGCGGTGATTGTGGCGGGCACGGGGCTGACAATCCTTTTCCTGATGCTTAGCCTGTCCGAGCCCGGACTACGCCTGCCCCTGATGCTTCTGCTGACTCTTGCGGCAGGGTTTCTGTCACAGGCCATGACCATGGGGTCTCTGGCCAATATCCTGCTCTTCTGGATCGTCTACATGACCATGAGCGCGGATATGCTGCAGAATGTCGGCTATTCGCTGGACGGGTTCATTGGCAATACGACCGATAGTGCTGTGCCCGATGCGGCGTTCATGCCGCCCGAAGAGGCCATGCTGCATACCCTGCTATGGGTCGGCGTGGTATTTGTCATCGCGCTGTCGATCATTGCGGTGGTCAATCGCCTGGCCGGGCATGATCCGCTCACCATGCTGCGGGCCGGGCTCGCACAGCGCTTCCGCGCCGTGGCACAGGGGTGCGAAACCGGGGCAAGACCTGAGACGGCCCAGATGCGCCAGATTGCCTCACTGGCCGATCAGGGCGTGGCCTTGCTGCGCCAGTTTCATGACCTGAGCATCAAGCTTCATCCTGAAATCACAAGCCGTCATGTCGGGATTGCGATGATTCGCAATACGGCCCGTCTTGTCATGATCCTGCTGGCCTGGAGTCGGCTCGATACAACCGGGCGAGGCACGGCGTTCCTGCACCGTATGGGGCTGATCGTGGAGCAGTGCGGTGCTGTCTATCGACAGGGACGCGACAACGTGGCCGTGATCGATTTTGACGAGGCTGCGCTCCAACGCCTTGCCGATGAATTCAGCGATGATCCGAAGCTCTACCCGCTGGCCAGTGAATTCATTCGTTCGGTCACCATCATTCATGGCCTGCTTGTCCGCCCCGAGACGACTGCCGCCCAGTTTGCGCCTGAAATCAAGGCGGCGGCCCGCAGTTTTTTCAAGCCGGATGCCTTCACGAACCCGGCCTATCCGCAGGCGGCCATACGGATCGCGCTTTCCGTGGTCATCTGTTACGCCATCACGCGTTTTACCTCCTGGCCGGGTATCCAGACCTGCGTCGTGACGTGCTTTCTTGTCTCCCTCGGCACAGTGGGTGACTCCGTCCACAAGATGCTCCTGCGTGTCATGGGTGCCATGATCGGTGCGGTATGTGGCATTGGCACCATCCTTACGCTCATGCCATCCCTCACCGATGTTCTCGATCTCATTCTGGTGGTGATCCCGGTGGCTGCCTTCGCAGGCTGGATCAAGAGCGGCAGCGAGCGCATCTCCTATGCCGGCGTGCAGATTGCGATGGCCTATTTCATGACCATCCTGCAGGGCTATGGCCCGACGTTGGACATGGAGACGGCGCGCAACCGCGTTGTGGGTATCCTGATCGGCAATGTCGTCGTGTATCTGATGGCTGCGGCGCTATGGCCGGTGAGTGCGACCAATGTGGCGCGCAGCCATCTGGTCGGAGCGGTGCGTCAGCTGGGCGGGCTGATAGCCTTGCGGCGCAAGCATCCTGAGCAGGCTGTCGATATCGGGCAGGAAATGGAACGCGAGAAATTCGGTCGCGCCATTGCTGCGACGCGTATGGCCCTGCGCAATGCGCCCTTCGAGGAAGAGCGCCTGAAGGGCAACGCCTTCATTCCCGATATCACCCTGCCCCTTGTGCGTGACATCCAGCTTCTCTCCATTCCCGTGGCCGTCATCTCGGATGTGAGGCGCGAACCTGACGACATGGCACAGGCGCAGGTCGACCAGCTTGCGGGATGGTTCAGCGAACTGGCGCAATGGCTGGAAGACGGCCGCGATGGTCTTGCCCTTCAGATGCGTCTGCCACCCCTGCCCCTGTTGCCTCATGACCCCCAGCGCATGGTGTGGTTCGGTCTGCTCGATGAGGGGCTGAGACTGATTATCCAGCGCTATGACCCTGACGCTGAAGCACGGCCCGGACAGGGCGCCATGACAGAACAGGCCTGATGCCCGCCATGCAGCACGGATTTTTCCGATGACCCTAAAAGTAGTCTCACACCGCACCCTTCTGTTGCGCGGTATCCCTCTTCTGATGCTCGGTGCGATGCTGGCCGGATGCAATGACACGCGCGATCTGGCGCCGCAGAGTGCCGATCACGCGTGGCACCCGCATGGGGCGACGGGTCTCACCCTGCCGCCCGACATACGCAATCCTTCTCCCGACTGGCCAACAGGCAAGGGTGCTGGAGGGGCATCATCCGGCGCTGGCCATGCGCAGCATGCCTTGCCGGAGGGACAGGATCATGTGTTGTCGCTGCCGCAGCTGATCGATCTGGCTGAGCGCAACAACCCGCGCACGCGCATCGCGTGGGAGAGCGCGCGGCAGGCGGCCATCGGTGTCGGCATGTCGCGTGCCGCCATGCTGCCCCAGCTTACTTTCTCGGCTATGGGCGGTTTCCAGCGCATGGCACTCCCCCTGCCCAATTATCTGTCGAGCCGCGGCTATCTGACATCGAATGGCGCGGCGGCATTCCCCAAGCTTGAGCTTGATTATCTGCTTCTCGATTTTGGCCGCACGCGGGCCAGGATCAATGAAGCGAAATTCCAGACGCTTGCCGCCAATTTCGGGTTTTCGGCGGTTCATCAGCAACTCATTCTGGATGTGATCAGTGCGTATCACAGCCAGCAGGCGGCGCAGGCCATTGTCGCGGCCTCTCACCATGCCGTGGATAATATGGCGCTTTTGCTGCGTGCTGCGCAGTCGCGTCATGAGCATGGCGAGGCAACGATCGTCGATGTGGCTACGGCGCAGCGCAATCTGGCTCAGGCACGTTTCGATCTGGACAAGGCGGTCGATGCCGAGCATGGCGCCCATCATGCCCTGTTGGAGGTGACCGGCCTGCCTGCCACCCTGCCGCTCGAGATAGAGCCGATGCCTGTACAGGCCCTGCCCCAGAGTTCTCCGGGTCAGATCAGGCAGCTTGTGGATCAGGCTCTGGCGTCGCGGCCCGATCTTCTGGCCGATATTGCCAGATTGCGCGCGTCTGACGAAGCCATTGCGGAATCGAAGGCAGCGCTGATGCCGCGTGTTGCCTTTGCCGGAACAATGTCGGGCTATCTGGGGGCGCTCAAGACCTATGGAACGGGTCGCTCGGCGCCGGCCTCGGCCATTGCACAGCCGGAAGCCGGGGCTTTTCTTCAGGTCAGCTGGCCAATCTATCAGGGGGGCTTGCGAGCCAATGCCATCCACATGGCGCAGTCGCAGCATGATGCAGCCGAGGCGACCCTTCTCAAGGATCGTCTGAGCGTCGAGCGGCAGGTGGCTGATAGTCAGGATGCGCTCGAAACGGCACTTGCCCAGGTAAAATCTGCCCGTGTTCTGAACGATGCCGCCCGCACGGCCAATGAAGGGGCCAGTCAGGCCTATGCGCATGGGGTTGGCACCATGACGGATGCGTCTACAGCAGCTGCGGCCCTGTTCGAGGCGCAGGCATCGCTTGCCGTGAGTGTTGCTCAGGCGTTTACCAAGGCGGCAGCGCTGGCCCATGCCACCGGGCAGCTTGATCTGGCGAACAACATGCCCGACGACATGAATACGGCAGCGCCCCGGTGAGCGCCCCGGTGAGCACAGTGGAAGAGAGCCTGACCCTGGGACGCATGATGGGGCTGATTGCCCGGCGCTGGCGGCAGATCCTCGATGTCAGGCTACGCCCGCATGATCTGACCGATGCGACGTGGCAGCCCCTGCTGGAATTGCAGCGATATGGTCGCCCCATGCACCCCAAGGAAATTGCCGAAGCCCTTCTGCTCGACAAATCCTCCATGGTGCGCATCCTCCGCACGCTCGAGGAAAAGGGCTTCATAACCCGTGAGCCCGATGAAGCAGACCGACGGGCCTTTTACGTGCAGATCACTCCGGAAGGTGCCAGGCGCCTCGACGAAGTCCTGCGCTTCTCGCGGGCCATCGAGCAGACCGTCACCGACGGGATCGATGCCGAGGAACTGGCGATTACCCGCAGAGTAATCGCCCGGATTCACAGCCGGCTGAACGGCCCCGGTCTGGACTAGTCCGGCCAGGATCAACCGGCTTTGGGTCGGGTGAGTTTTGATCGCGTGGCTCGGGTCTCACCTGGCCTGCGAGAGTGGTCAGGCCTCGCTTTCCAGAACAGCCTTGAGAGCGGCCAGGGTCAGACGCACCTTGTGCTGCTCGGCATTGTAGCCCATTGCGCCAAGACGCCAGATCTTGCCCACCAGCGGACCAAATGCGGTGCCGATCTCGATCTGGTATTCGTCGCGCATACGGGCCCGCACACGTTCACCATCAATGCCTTCAGGGATATAGACCCCGGTGACATTGCTCATGCGATACGCGTCCTGACCATAGAGCGTCAGGCCAAGACCACGCAGTCCTTCAGACATCGCCTTGCCAGCGGCCACATGACGGGCGAAGCGGTTCTCCAGCCCCTCCTCAAGCACCAGACGGGCACATTCGCGTGCGGCGTAGAGCATCGACGTGGCTTCTGTATGGTGATTCAGGCGCTTTTCCGACCAGTAATCCATGACCATGGCGAGGTCGAAATAGTTCGAGCGGATGAACGGGCGCGTGCCATCGCTGATGTCATCACGACGAATCCCGCTCTCGACCTTGCGGCGTGAGAAAATGAACTCGGCTGCCCGGTCAGAGATCGTGATGGGTGCGCTGCCCGGCGGGCCGCCCATGCATTTCTGCAGGCCAGCCGAGACCACGTCGATCTGCCATTCATCGGTGCGGACCGGCATACCGCCGAGTGTCGCCGTGGCATCGACATAGGAAAGGGCACCATAGCGGCGGCAGAGTGCGCCGACGCCTTCAAGCGGCTGTGCCGTGGTGGTGGAGGTGTCGCCATGAATGGCGGCAAACACGGCGGGACGATGCTCGGCTAGTGCGGCCTCGATCTGATCGAGCGTGGCCACCTGACCCCATTCCAGATCGATCGTGGCAATCTCGGCACCAAGGCGCTCGGCAATCTCGCCCAGCAACATGCCAAAGCGCCCGGAACGGATGAGCAGAACCTTGGCGCCCGGCTCGATCAGTGAGGTCAGGGCGGCCTCGATACCGGCGCGGGCTGAGCCGTCGATGAGGAATGTCCAGCGGTTTTCGGTCATGAACACCCGACGATAAAGCGCCATCGTCTGGTTCATGTAATCGGTCATCTCGGGATCGAACTGGCCGAGCATGTCCGCTCCCATGGCCCGCAGCACGCGCGGATGCACATTGATGGGGCCCGGCCCCATCAGAAGGCGCTGCGGCGGGTTGATCTCACCGAAAAAACTGCTCACATCGTTTCTCCAAGTCGCGTGACGAAGGTCACCAGGGCCTGATGCGCCGCCTCGATATCGGCGTCATCGACAGATTCTGCTGGGTTGTGGCTGATCCCGCCCTTGCAGCGGATGAACAGCATGGTCATGGGGGCGAGATTGGCCATGATCATGGCATCATGCCCGGCCTGGCTGAGCAGCATGGGGGGCGTGTTGCCCTGCCGTTCTTCCACGGCGCGGCCAAGGAGGGATGTCAGGCGTTCATCGCAAAGCGCGCCAGCCAGATCCTGTATGCGCTCGATATCGAGACGGATGCGCCTGCGTGTGCAGATGGCCTGCAGCGTGTCACTGACTTCCTGGGCAGCGCTTTCACGCACACCGGGTGTCACCGCCCTGATATCGATAGTCAGAGCGACCTTGCCCGGCACGATATTAGGGGCGCCGTTCTCGACAGTCAGCCAGCCCACTGTCGTCACCAGATCGACCGGGTCCTGTGCGCCGATGTGCTCGATGGCCGAAATTGCCTCGGCGGCGGCGGCCAGGGCATCGCGACGTTCGTGCATGGCCGTTCCGGCGTGGTCGGCTTCGCCTGTCAGCGTGACGCGGAAGCGATATTGAGAGGCGATGCCTCGCACCAGACCGAGCGGCAGACTGGCGCGCTCCAGATGGGGGGCCTGCTCGATATGCGCTTCGATATAGGCGAAGACGTTCTGCCGTCTGGCGGTATGAAAGCGCGAGACATCCAGCCCCCAGTCCGCAAGGGCCTGACGCAGTGACACGCCATCGCGATCGGTGATGCTGTCATCGATCTGCTGCTTCATGCCGGCAGCAGAGCGCGAGCCCATCATATAGGTGGGAAAACGGGAGCCTTCCTCATCTCCAAAACCGATGACCTCAAGCGCAAAAGGCAGTCTGAGGCCGCGCTCGTTGAAATAGGCCACGGTCTCGATGCCGAGCAACACACCCAGCATGCCGTCATAGCGCCCACCATCACGCACACTGTCCACATGCGAGCCGATCAGCAGAACGGGTGCGTCGGGTGTCACACCCGCATAATGCCCGACGAGGTTTCCCACGGCATCGGTTTCAACACTCATGCCCGCCTGGTCCATCCACTGGGCCAGTCTGCCGATCGTGGCCCTGTGCGCCGGGCCGAGATAGGGGCGAAAGAGTCCGTCACTCTGGTCGCTATAAGGAGCGATACCGAGTTCGTCGCAACGCGCCCGGGCACGGGCGCCGCCTGCCTGAATGTCCATGATCTGGGTCATGTATACAAGCATGTCCCATGCGAAGCCGAAAAACAATGGAAAGCTGTCCCGCAGGAAAGATTCCGTTTCGTCGCGGCCCCATCGGCGCAGCGAGGCGCTTGAATATGGCGGCAATCATGGTGGGGTTATGAGCGCGCTCGACCTTGATGTGGCTTGCGGTCGCCTGAAATCAGATCGGTTCGATACCGTCTTGCTGAAGAGCGCTGGCAAGCCGCTTATCGCCGGTAGAACTGGTCTCCCTCCCGAACCGTATTGGCACGAGCAGGACGCGCCGTTGCCGCGTATCGCGATGGCTGGAACGGGTAGTTGCGAGACTGGGAGAAAAGCCTTCCCCTGCGTAGTGCATCCGACCGGAGAGGGGTAATGCGGCGCTCTGGCGCCAGACTACGAGCCAGAATGATCTGGCCGTAGGGAACCGAACCTGCCTTGCTGAAAAAGGGGCAGGTTCGGGACGTGTTCAGGCGCCCAGTTCGGCCTTGAGCTGGGGCAGGATCTCGAACAGATCGCCCACGAGGCCGTAATCGGCCACGTTGAAGATCGGGGCTTCGGGGTCCATGTTGATCGCCACGATTACCCGGCTGTCCTTCATGCCTGCCAGATGCTGGATGGCGCCTGAAAGACCGACAGCGATATAGAGATCAGGTGCCACGATCTTGCCGGTCTGACCGACCTGCATCTCGTTCGGGGCAAACCCGGCATCCACCGCCGCGCGCGACGCACCAATGGCAGCGCCAAGCTTGTCGGCCACAGGCTCGAGCAGCTTGAAATTGGCTGCATCCTTCAGGCCGCGCCCACCCGAGATCACCACACGAGCCGATTCCAGTTCGGGGCGGTCGGAATGAGTCAGCTCGATCCCGACATATTCGGCGTCCGGCACCTCGACCGCAGCAGAGACGGCTTCGATCGGCGCCGAAGCGTCGCCCAGCTTGGCGGCTTCGAAATTGGCGTTACGCACGGTCAGCACCTTGATCGCATCGCGCGACCGCACGGTGGAAAGTGCGCTACCGGCATAGATCGGACGCACGAAGGTATCGGCGTCGATGATCTCGACCACTTCAGTGATCGGCTGCACATCCAGCAGACCAGCCACGCGGGGCAGGGTGTTCTTGCCATAAGCCGTCGCGGCGGAAACGATATGATCGTAATCCTTGGCGCGATCGGCAATCAGGGCGGCAATGCACTCAGCCAGATGCGGTGTGGAGTCCGCATGAAGAACGCGGGTGATCCCCTCGATCTTCGCGGCTTCCTGGGCACCTTCTGCGCCGATCAGCAGCACATCGACAGCACCGAAATGGCGAGCTGCGGCAACGGCGGAAAGGCTTGCCTTCTTGATGGCGGTGCCTTCGGCTTCGATCAGAACCAGAGTTGTCATGATCAGATCACCTTCGCTTCGTCACGCAGCTTGCCAACCAGCTCGGCAACGCTCGATACCTTTATACCGGCCTGACGCACGGGCGGCTCGACCACCTTCACTGTTTCCAGACGCGGCGTGATGTCCACGCCCAGCGTATCGGCAGCGATGGTCTCGAGCGGCTTTTTCTTGGCCTTCATGATGTTGGGCATGGTGGCGTAGCGCGGCTCGTTTAGGCGCAGATCGGTGGTGACCACGGCCGGGAGTGCAAGACGCACTGTTTCGAGCCCGCCATCGGCCTCACGTACCACGGTGATGCGCCCGTCCTCGACGGCAACCGAACTGGCAAACGTGCCCTGCGGCCAGTTGAGGCGTGCTGCCAGGATCTGGCCGGTCGCATTCATGTCGTCATCAATGGCCTGCTTGCCCATGATGACCAGACCGGGATTTTCGCGATCGACGATGGCCTTGAGCAGCTTCGCGACAGCCAGCGGCTCCAGTTCGGCATCGGTCTGCACCAGAATGGCACGATCGGCACCCATGGCCATGGCCGTACGCAGAACGGGCTGCGCCTCGGCTACGCCGATGGTCACCACCACGATTTCGGAGGCAGCGCCTTTTTCGCGAAGCCTGACGGCTTCTTCGACAGCAATTTCATCGAAGGGATTCATCGACATCTTCACGCCTTGCGTGTCGACGCCGCTGTTATCGGCCTTGACGCGGGGCTTGATGTTGTAATCCACCACCCGCTTGACCGGGACCACTATCTTCATCTGTTTCTCGCCGATCCTGGAATTTGTCGTCAGGGTTCATACCTTATTGCGACTCAAAATCACATACCGACAGGATAATTCGGTCCACCGGCCCCTTCGGGCACACACCAGTCGATATTCTGCGTCGGATCCTTGATGTCGCAGGTCTTGCAGTGCACGCAGTTCTGCGCGTTGATCTGCAGGCGCATGGTGCTGTTTTCCTCTAGCGCCTCATACACACCGGCCGGGCAGTAGCGGCTTTCAGGTGAGCGGAAAATGCCCCAGTTGACCGGCAGCCATTTCGACGGGTCACGCAGTTTCAGGTGGACCGGCTGGTCCTCCTCATGATTGGTGCCCGACAGGAACACCGATGAGGTGAGATCGAAGGTCAGCGTGCCATCCGGCTTCGGATAGGCAATGGGCTTGCACTGCTCGGCAGGCTTGAGCGCTTCATGATCCGTATGACGGAAATGCAGCGTCCAGGGTGCGCGGCCACGGAAAATCAGGCTGTCGATTCCGGCATAGAGCGCGCCGAGGCGATTGCCCCAGCGGGCAAAGGCAGGGCGCACATTGCGGGCCTCGAACAACTCCTTGAACAGCCAGGAACTCTTGAAACGGCGTGTATAGCTTGTGGCCTCGCAGGGGCCTTCACCCCCCAGCGCCTCGGCCACGGCTTCGGCAGCCAGCATGCCGGATTTCATCGCCGTATGCGTGCCCTTGATCTTGGGCATGTTCAGGAAGCCTGCGGAATCACCGGCCAGAACACCACCCGGAAAGGACAGGCGCGGCAGGGATTGGAAGCCGCCTTCGGACAGCGCACGCGCGCCATAGATCAGACGGCGACCGCCTTCGAGATGCTTCGCAAATTCGGGATGGGTCTTGAGGCGCTGCATCTCCTGAAAGGGAGAGAGCCAGGTATTGCTGTAATCCAGCCCGGTGACAAAACCGTAGGAGACGAGGTTTTCGCCAAAATGATAGAGCCAGGCGCCGCCATAGGTGCCGTCATCCATCGGCCAGCCAAAGCTGTGCTGCACGAAGCCGGGCTTGTGCTTTTCAGCGGGGATTTCCCAGACTTCCTTGATGCCCAGCCCATAGGTCTGCGGGTCCACGCCCTGACGCAGATTGAACTGCTTCATCACGCGCTGGCTGATCGAGCCGCGCACGCCCTCGGTCAGGATGGTCTGTTTTGCCCGCAGGATCATGCCGGGTGCGAAGTTCGGCCCCTGCTCGCCCTCACGCGTGATGCCCATATCACCGGTGATGACACCGCACAGGCGGCCATCCTCGATATAGGGTTCGGCGGCGGCAAAGCCGGGATAGATCTCGACGCCCATCTCCTCGGCCTGGGCGCCGAGCCAGCGGCAGACCTCCCCCAGCGACACGACATAATTGCCGTGATTGGCCATGGCAGGCATGAGCTTGTCGATGAAGGGTATGGCGAAGCCGCGCTTTTCGGTCAGGAAAAGCACTTTTTCTTCCGTCACCGGGGTTTTCAGCGGTGCGCCGCGTTCCTGCCAGTCGGGGAAGAGTTCGGCCAGGGCGCGGGGTTCGATCACCGCACCCGAGACGATATGCGCCCCGATTTCGCTGCCTTTTTCAACAAGGCAGATCGTGGCTTCCGGCATGAGTTGACGCAGTCGGATGGCGGCGGAAAGGCCGGCGGGCCCTCCGCCGACGATCACCACGTCGAATTCCATTTCCTCGCGTTCGATTTGCGTGCTCATGCGGTGTTCCGATCCAACTCGGTATCAGGCACCGCGGCGCGTGAACGTCCAGTAGAACGGCACGCGGCCTTCGCGGTAGGCCTTGGCTTCATAGCGTGTGGGTGACCAGCCTTCGGGGCGCTCGCCTTTGGCAGGCGGGGGCGCATCGAACAGATCCTGCGCGCCCATGATCTCGAACACCCAGTCCTGATAGACGGGATGATCGCTCGCAACGCGCCAGACGGCGCCGGGCTTCAGCAGGCGGGCCAGTTCGCGAATATTCTCCGGATGGATGAAGCGACGCTTGGCATGGCGTGCCTTGGGCCACGGATCGGGGAACATCAGATAGGCGCGGTCGAGGCAGCCATCGGGCAGGGATTTCAGCAGCTGACGCGCATCATCGGGCCAGATACGGAAATGATCCGGCGGGGTGATCGTGTCCTCTTCGCCTTCCGGCACGATGCGGGACATGAGCGAGCACAGCCCGTTCTCGAAAACCTCGGCGGCAATATAGCCGACATCCGGATTGCGCTGTGACTGATCGAGCGCATGCTCGCCGCCGCCGAACCCGATTTCAAGCCAGACGCCCTGAACAGGAGCGCCAGTGAAGGCGGCCTGCGGAGCGGCGGCCTGATCGGGGTTCAGACGGAGCCTGGGCAGTGCCTCATCGAGGAGGCGCTGCTGGCGGGCGCGGAGCGGGTGCCCGCGCTGGCGGCCATAAAGCCGCTCAGGCTGGGACTTGAGAGGGGTGTCAGACAGTTGGGGACCTCAGCGGTTGAGGGCACCGCGCAGCGAGCTGACCAGATCGGTCTGCTCCCACGTGAAGTTGTCCAGCACCGGATCGGGCACGCGACCGAAATGGCCATAGGCCGAGGTCGGCACATAGATCGGACGGTTCAGGCGCAGATGCTTGCGGATACCGCGCGGCGAGAGATCGACCATTTCGTTCAGCAGCTTGCCGAGACGGGCTTCGTCGATATCCTTGCCCGTGCCATCGAGATCCACATAGACCGAGAGCGGCTTGGACACGCCAATGGCGTAGCTGAGCTGGATGGTGCAGCGATCGGAAAGACCGGCAGCAACCACGTTCTTGGCCAGGTAGCGCGCGGCATAGGCAGCCGAACGGTCAACCTTGGTGGGGTCCTTGCCCGAGAAGGCGCCGCCGCCATGGGGGGCTGCACCACCGTAGGTGTCGACAATGATCTTGCGACCCGTCAGGCCGGCATCGCCATCGGGACCACCGATCACGAAGTTGCCCGTCGGATTGACGTAGAATTCTTCTTCCGGGCACATCCAGCCTTCCGGCAGGACTTCACGAACCACTTCGCGCAGCATTTCGCGAATGGTGTTCTGGCGCATGCCCTCGATATGCTGCGTCGAGATCACGACCGACGTCGCGCCAACGGGCTTGCCATCGACATAACGCAGCGTGACCTGGCTCTTGGCATCCGGCAGCAGGCCGACGCCCAGAGCATGGCCGCTCTTGCGGTAGTCACGAACCTTCTCGAGGATCGACTGCGCGTAATAGAGCGGGGCCGGCATCAGGTGCTCGGTCTCGCGGGTGGCGAAGCCGAACATGATGCCCTGGTCGCCCGCGCCTTCATCCTTCTCGCCAGCGCTATCGACGCCAACAGCGATGTCGGCGGACTGCGCGTGCAGCAGGGAGGTGATTTCAGCGTTCTTCCAGGAGAAACCTTCCTGGTCGTAACCGATATCCTTGATGGCGTGACGGGCGCGCTCGATCAGCAATTCGCTGGTGATCGAAGCCGGACCACGAACTTCACCGGCCAGAACGACACGGTTGGTGGTGCAGAGGGTTTCACACGCAACGCGGGCTTCCGGGTCTGCTTCCAGATAAGCGTCCAGAACGGTATCGCTGATACGGTCAGAGACCTTGTCCGGATGACCTTCAGAAACGGATTCCGATGTGAAGAGAAATTCGCCGTAGTTACGCACTCAGGGACCTCGCAGGGAATGAGTGAAAGAAAGGAGTACGGACGTGCGACAACCTGCGCCCGACCCGCAAGAGAGGGCTGTCCTTAGAGGCATACAGCCGCAGGGGTCAAGCGTTTGTTATGTTTCAGACGCAAGGCAGGCCCGTTTCAGCCGCCGAATATTTCCGCCATCTCATATAACCCGGCAGGTTTACCTGCCACAAAGCGGGCAGCCTTTACAGCACCCTGGGCAAAGACCCGTCGGTCGAAGGCACGATGCGACAGGGTAATCTGTTCTGTGCCTGAAGTCAGGATCAGGCTGTGCTCGCCCACAATCTGCCCGGCCCGCAGAGAGGCAAAACCAATGGCCTCCTCACCCCGTACGCCTGAGCGATTGACTTCCATGACGTCGTTCAGCGCGACACCACGGCCCTCGGCAAGGCGCTCACCAATGGCGAGGGCTGTGCCGGACGGGGCATCACGCTTCTGACGGTGATGCGTTTCCAGAATTTCAGCATCATATTCATGGGCAGGCAGTCTGGCGCCGAGCTGACGCGCCAGATCGAGCAACATGGTCAGGCCGGGTGCGAAATTGGCAGCCCGTAGCACCGGGATCCGCGTTGCGGCTGCGCGAATGGCCAGTTCTTCCGCCGCGCCGAACCCTGTTGTTCCGATCACCCAGCCGCAGCCGGCCTGCGCAAAGGCTTCGGCGTTGGCCAGTATCGCAGCCGGGCTGCTGACATCGATCACAACATCGCTGCACGCCGCCAGCTGAGCCGGATCTGTCATGATGCGCTTCTGCGGATCGGCCTTGCGTGCCAGCCCACCGGACAGCTCAAGCCCGGATGCCGCCACTTCCTCGACGCAGAGCGCGCCGAGGCGACCGGTGATACCTGCAATGCCGATACGCATGGCTCTTACTTCCCTTCGAAGAAGTCCTTGACCTTGGCGAAGAACCCCGTGTGCTCGGGATTGGCCTTTTCCTGCTCCTGCGCCTCACCAGCCTCTGCCTCGAAAGCCTCGAGAAGTTCCTTCTGGCGGGCGTTGAGGTGATGCGGCGTCTCCACGGCAACCTGGATATACATATCACCCCGTGCGCTGGAACGCAGCACCGAGAAGCCCTTGCCACGCAGGCGGAAATTCTCGCCCGATTGCGTGCCGGCAGGGATTTTCACCTTGGCGCGGCTGCCATCGATGACAGGCACTTCGATTTCCGTACCGAGCGCCGCCTGCGTCATGCGAAGCGGCACGCGGCAATAGATGTTGGCTCCATCGCGTTGGAAGATATCGCTGCCACCCACTGCGACATGAACATAGAGATCGCCCGGCTGGATACCGCTGCCACCGGCTTCGCCCTCGCCCGTCAGGCGGATGCGTGTGCCATCTTCCACGCCGGCGGGAATGGGAACCTCGATCGAACGCGTCTGCTCGGTTGTGCCGCTTCCCTTGCAGCTTTTGCAGGGATTGCGCACGATCTTGCCCGAGCCCTTGCAGGTGGGGCAGGGACGCTCAACCAGAAAAAAGCCCTGCTGTGCACGCACGGCACCAGCGCCATGACAGGTCGGGCAGGTAACATCGCCGGGGTTGCTGTCAGCCGATCCCGTACCATGGCAGCTTTCGCAGGCGACGCGGGTACGGATTTCGACCGGCTTCTTGACGCCTTCATAGGCTTCGGAAAGCGAGATTTCGACCTGAACCTGAATGTCGTTGCCGGTGCGACGACGACCGCCACCACGACGGCCTCCCATCATGTCGCCAAACATCTCGAAGATGTCATCGAGGCCACCGCCGCCGAATCCGCCCCCGAAACCACCGCCGCCCATACCGCCATTTTCAAAGGCAGCATGACCGAAGCGGTCATAGGCAGCGCGCTTCTGTTCGTCTTTCAGAACATCATAGGCTTCGTTGATTTCCTTGAACTTGTGCTCGGCTGTTTCATCGCCCGGATTACGGTCGGGATGAAAGCGCATGGCCTGCTTGCGATAGGCCTTTTTAAGCTCATCGGCAGAGGCTGTGCGGGAGACTTCAAGAACAGCGTAGAAATCGATCTTGGTGGCCATGGGAGTCCTCGTCAGGAGATCCAGGGATCAGAATATGCGGCCTGTAATGACCAGCGGGGGCAATCAAAGCAACGCGGATAAAAACCGCGCTGGGCTGAACGGCGAAACGCCCGCCCTTCCCTCAGGAAGGACGGGCGTCAAAAGCATCGAGCCTCTGGAGGGGCGAACCCCTCCTCGGGGAGATCAGTGCTTCTTGCTGTCGTCCACGTCCTCGAAATCGGCATCGACGACGTTTTCGTCCTTGGCAGCATGGGCTTCGCCACCGGCGGCACCCTCTTCAGCCTGAGACTGGGCATAGACAGCCTGACCGATCTTCATGGCAGCCTGGGTCAGACGCTCAGTCGCCGACTTCAGGGCCTCAAGATCCGTGCCGTTCATGGCTTCGCGGGTCGCAGCCACTGCCGATTCAGCCTCAGCCTTGTCAGCTGCCGGCACCTTGTCGCCAGCTTCGGTCAGCGACTTTTCAGTCTGATGGATCAGGGCCTCGGCGCTGTTGCGCTGCTCGACCATCTCGCGCTTGGCCTTGTCTGCCGTGGCGTTGGCCTCGGCTTCCTTCACCATACGGTCGATATCGGCATCGTTCAGACCACCAGAAGCCTGGATCTTGATCTGCTGTTCCTTGTTGGTCGCCTTGTCCTTGGCCGACACGTTGACGATACCATTGGCATCGATGTCGAACGTGACTTCGATCTGCGGCACGCCACGCGGAGCAGGAGCAATTCCGGTGAGGTCGAAATTACCGAGCAGCTTGTTGTCTGCCGCCATTTCGCGCTCGCCCTGATAGACCTTGATGGTCACGGCGCTCTGGTTGTCATCAGCCGTCGAGAAGGTCTGGCTCTTCTTGGTCGGGATCGTCGTGTTGCGATCGATCAGACGGGTGAAGACACCGCCCAGCGTCTCGATACCCAGCGAAAGCGGGGTCACGTCGAGAAGCAGAACATCCTTCACGTCGCCCTTGAGCACGGCGCCCTGAACTGCGGCACCGATCGCCACCACTTCGTCAGGGTTGACGTTGCGGGCGGGTTCCTTGCCGAAGAACTGCTTAACCGTCTCGATGACCTTCGGCATACGCGTCATGCCACCGACGAGAATGACTTCGTCGATTTCAGCCGGGGTAACCGAGGCATCCTTGAGCGCGGCGCGGCACGGGCCGAGCGTACGCTGAACCAGATCCTCGACCAGGCTTTCCAGCTTGGCGCGGCTCAGCTTGACCACGAGATGCTTCGGGCCCGAGGCATCAGCCGTGATGAAGGGCAGGTTGATCTCGGTTTCCTTGGAGGAGGAAAGCTCGATCTTGGCCTTCTCGGCGGCTTCCTTCAGACGCTGCAGAGCCAGCTTGTCGCCGCGCAGGTCGATGCCCTGGTCGCGCTTGAACTCGTCTGCGAGGTAACCAATGATGCGGTTATCGAAGTCTTCACCACCAAGGAACGTGTCACCGTTGGTGGACTTCACTTCGATCACGCCATCGGAGATCTCGAGGATCGACACGTCGAACGTGCCACCACCAAGGTCATACACGGCCACCGTGCCGGAATCGCGCTTGCCAAGGCCATAAGCCAGAGCCGCAGCGGTCGGCTCGTTGATGATACGCAGCACTTCAAGACCGGCGATACGACCGGCATCGCGCGTTGCCTGACGCTGGGCGTCATTGAAGTAGGCCGGAACCGTGATGACGGCCTGGGAGACGGTCTCACCGAGATAAGCCTCGGCGGTTTCCTTCATCTTGCCCAGCACGAAAGCGGAGATCTGCGACGGGGCGTAGTTCTCGCCACGGGCGCGGACCCATGCATCGCCGTTATCGCCACGTACGATTTCGTACGGGACCATTTCCTTGTCCTTGGCGACGGTCGGGTCGTCATAGCGACGGCCGATCAGACGCTTGACGGCATACAGCGTATCGGAAGGGTTGGTGACAGCCTGGCGCTTGGCAGCCTGTCCAACCAGACGCTCACCGTTGGCGGTGAAAGCGACCATGGACGGCGTGGTGCGTGCGCCTTCGCTGTTCTCGATGACCTTGGTCTCATCGCCTTCGCGGATCGCGACGCAAGAGTTGGTGGTGCCAAGGTCAATACCAATGACTTTGCTCATATTTCAGTCCTCTCAGCGGCGTCATCCGGCCCATTCAGGCACCGGGCAACGCCCTTGTTTTCGTCTCCCTGCCTCGGCAGGGGCGGGTTACAGATAAAATCTAGGAGCGCATGACGAGGGTTTCAAGCCTCATTCTGCGGCTTTGTTGCCGCCCTTCGCCACAACGACCATGGCGGGCTTGAGCAGACGGCCATTAAGCGTCCAGGTGGGGGTCCAGGCCTGCATTACCGTACCATCCGCGTGTTCGTCGCTCGGCTGCTCTGCCATCGCCTGATGCAGATTGGCATCGAATACCTCGCCCACCGGATGCTGGCAGGTAATGCCATTGCGCTCCAGGATACCAAGGAAAGAGCGTTCCGTGCTCTCGAAGCCCTCACGGAGCTTGGCGACGAGCCCTTCTTCACCCTCGGCCTTGGGCGGCAGGGAGGCAAGGCCACGCTGCAGGTTTTCAGCCGCTTCGACCACGTCCTTGGCGAATTTCTGCACCGCATACTGGCGGGCATCTTCCACTTCGCGCTTCGCGCGGGTGCGGTAATTCTGCATTTCGGCTTCGGAGCGCATCCACTTGTCGCGGAATTCCTCAACCTGGGCTTCCAGCTCGGCAATACGGGATTCAGGCGTCTGGCCTGCCGTATCGGTGGTGGCCTCTGCCGCTTCGGCGGTCTCGGGTGCCGGGGCGTCGTTCTGCGCGTCGTGCAGCGTGTTCTCAGTCGTCATCGTGGTCGCAACCTCGAAAAATCGGGCCCGGTCAGGCCGGGCAGCAAAAGGTCGGCTTCAGCGTACTCCCCCGCAACGGGGCGAGCATGACCGCCAGAAGCCACGGAAACACTCGGGTCGACCATCCAGCGATGTCCGACCGTTTTCGGCAGCCCCGTCTTGGGCGCAGCCGCGTGGTAAGATATAGGTGGCTGTGACAAGCCATATGCCAACCCCCCTTGGATTGGCAACAGGCAGAAATTGAAGGCGGATACATCGCGCATGGAGACGACAAAGCACACCATCGCCCTGGTGGATGATGACCGTAACATCCTCACTTCGGTCCAGATGACGCTGGAGGCCGAAGGGTTTGTTGTGCACGCCTATACCGATGGCGAAGCCGCCCTGCAGGGCATATTGGCGCGCCCTGTCAGTCTGGCAGTGCTGGACATCAAGATGCCGCGCATGGATGGTATGGAGCTGCTGCAACGCCTGCGGGCGCGCTCATCCCTGCCGGTCATCTTCCTCTCCTCCAAGGATGAGGAACTGGACCAGCTCATGGGCCTGCGCCTTGGGGCGGATGACTACATCACCAAGCCTTTCTCGCAGCGCCTGCTGCTGGAGCGTATCCGCGCCCTGCTGCGCCGTCAGGATGCCAGCCGCGCCGAGGGCAGCGGTACGTCAGGCGCAGGCGCCGCCATCGTGCGTGGCAGCCTCACCCTTGATGAGACGCGCCATCAGTGCCTCTGGGCGGGGCAGGATATCATGCTGACCGTCACAGAATTCCTGCTGGTCAAGGCGCTGGCTCTTCGTCCGGGCATGGTGAAATCACGCGACCAGCTGATCGATGCGGCTTACGGTGAAAACATCTATGTGGATGACCGCACCATCGACAGCCACATCAAGCGTGTCCGCAAGAAGTTCAGGCAGATCGATGACAACTTCAACCAGATCGAGACCCTGTACGGCATAGGATATCGCTACAAGGAAGACTGAGCCAGAATGCCGCAGCGTGAATCATTCGGCAGGCGGTCGCGGCGCGGTGCGCCGGGCGGCATGTCACAGGCCTTCAAGCGCTTGCGTCGGCGCTCATTTCGCCATGGTGACACGCTGGCGCTGGAGGCCGGACGCGAGAGCCGTCGGACGACACGTCGCTTCCGTCTGCCGCGTTTCGCCTCGCCGCTCATGCGGCGCATCTTCCTGCTCAACACGCTGCCTCTGGCCATTCTGGCCGTCACGCTGCTTTTCCTGAACGACTTCCAGAACAGCCTGCTTGAAACCGATGTGAATGCCCTGCGCGAGCAGGCCCATATCTACGCTGCGGCCATGGGGCAGATTGCCGTGGTGCGCGACCCGGCCCGTCATCCCTTTCCCGGTGCCGAATTCATGCTCGACGGGGCGCAGGCGCGCCCCTTGTTGCTTCGGCTGACCGAACCCAGCCCCAATGTGCGCGCGCGCCTTGTCGGGCCGGATGGCACTCTGGTGGCCGACAGCCTGAACGAAGCCGCCCTTGTGCGCCGCGACCGCAAGGGGCAGTCGGGGGCGGGCGAGCCTGCGCCGCCGCCACGCTGGCAGCCACCACGCAATAACGGCATCGAAATTGCCTATGAATGGCTGCTTTCCCTGCTGCCGCTCTCCTCCCGCGAGGGGATTGTCATGCTGGAAACGCAGGACGCGCCGCCGCCTCTGCGCTCGGCAGGCGAATATCGGGGTGCCGAAGCCGCGCCCTATATCCGGCGCACCCCCGAGCATGAGCTGGTGATCACGGTGGCAGAGCCGGTCATCCATGACGGTCAGACCGTGGGGATCATCCAGCTTACGCGCCAGGCCCAGGAGGTCGATCGTTCGCTGTTTGCCGTCCGGTCCTCCATACTCTCGCTGTTTCTGGCGGCTATGGCCGTGACGGTCCTGCTGTCATGGTATCTCTCGATCACCATCGCCCGCCCGCTGCTGCGTCTTGCGGTGGCGTCGCATGACATGCGCGATGTGGCCGGGCGCGCTGACAGCGTGCCGGAATCCCTGCTGGTACGCCGTGACGAAATTGGCGTGCTTGCGCGAGCCCTGCGTGGCAGCGTGCTGGCACTATGGGCCCGCATGGACGCGATCGAGCGCTTTGCGGCCGATGTGAGCCATGAAATCAAGAACCCGCTTTCATCCATCCGCTCGGCCATCGAGACGTTGCCGCGTATCGAGAACCGTGAACGGCAGACGCGCCTGCTGGCGATCATCAACAACGATGTCCGCCGTCTGGACCGGCTGATTACCGACATTGCGGATGCAAGCCGTATCGACGCCGAGCTGTCACGAACACGCTCTGAGCCCGTGGCGGTCGGTATGCTGCTCTCCATCCTGACGGAGATGCATCAGACAACGCGCAAGCCTGAAGACGCGATCATCATTCTTGATGACTCTCACGACGATGCCAATCATCCGCTGCGTGTACTGGCTGTCGAGGACCGTCTTGTTCAGGTCCTGCGCAATCTCATTGGCAATGCCATTTCATTCTCTCCCCCGCGCGGGCACATAACGCTCTTCATGCGCCCCGAGGACAGGCAGATCCGTATAACGGTGAGTGATGAGGGGCCGGGTATTCCGCCTCTCAAACTCGAGGATATTTTTGACCGCTTCTATTCGGAGCGACCCCAGACCGAGAATTTCGGCCAGCATTCAGGCCTGGGGCTGGCGATCAGCCGCCAGATTATCGAGGCCCTTCACGGGACGCTCCATGCCGAGAACCGTTATGACGAAACGGGTCGGATCATAGGCGCCCGTTTCGTCATCCTGTTGCCACGCGCGCTGTAGCGCCTTTTCGCTCACGAGCGGGCCAGTCGCGTCTGGCCGGCCAGGGTGCGGCGGGCATAGATATTGCGCATCTGCTGTACGCCGTTTTCATAGGCGGCCTGCGTGCATTCCTCGATATCGGCTTCGCGGCGATCGCTGGCGCCTACCGTACGTTCACAGATATCGGCCGCCTTGACACGGATGGTATCGGCAACGCGATTCCAGTCGCGGTCAGATTTCAGGTTGGTGTTGGACACATCAATCTGAGCCGTCTGGTTTGCTGCAGCCTGGACGTTCTCGACTACGATGTCTTTCGCCAGGGCAGGCTGGGCAGCAAGAGCGACGAGGCTGGCAGCGGCGATGAAGGACTTGGTGAATGCGAACATGATTGAAATCCCTATGTGCCTCAGGCCCTTTGCCTGATGGTCTGATTTCTCTCTTGCAAGCATCGTGCCAAACTCGATTTACGGGCGTTATTCCGGAATTTTTTTGTTGTTATGCCGATTTGTGTGCGACAAATTATTACCTAATGGCGGCATGAATCATAATATGGTGAAAAACACCCATTATTCTTGCTACCGCGATTGGAAAATAAGATTCTCACCCGCCTAGGATGAAAATTCTCAGGATAGCGAACATAGACGGCGAGGTGCCAGATGCCTTAGCTCCGATGATCAGGGCGGGGATTGCAGGCGCAGGACCCGCTGCGGACAGAGGTTGGCGCTCTTCTTGCGTGGCCTCGGAACCGGACAATCTCCCGAGCCCTGCCAGCCTCTATCCGTTCCGACGGGGATTGGGCGTCTCAGGCGGAAACCGCTACCGGTTCATCGTGCCGCGTGCCAGCGCCGGGCCTGAAGCACGACGCTATAGCTGACAAGGATGAAAAGCAGCGCGGCAGCAATACCGCCAAGGACCGTCATCGAAACAGGCAGATGAAAGAGATAGGTCGGGTCATCGCAGGGTTTGGCGGGGCGAAGAGGCATACTGGCCATACGCTCGCGAAAGCTGGCACCTGCATGAAATACGGGTGCGTGACAGGCAGGGAGCGGGCTTTCCCACCATTTTTGCTCAACACCATTATGGAGCCCGGCCAGCATGACGGCTGCAGCGAGGGCTGGCAGACTCAGGACCGTGGCCCAGAACCCGACCATACCCGGGATGAGCAGGGCCAGAACGCCAAGAAAGGCGACGATGCGCCACGGCGCACGCTCGATAAGGCAAAGCTCGCACGGGGCATAGCCGAGCACGTGCTCGGCCCACCAGGCGACGCCAATTGCGGCCATACCGGCGAAAAACAGTAATCCACCGGTCAGTCGAGCAATCATTCCTGTCTTTCGGTCTCTCTGAGCATTTCAAGAAAACGATCGGCCCAGTTTGCTGCGGTATTCTGGGTGACGTCGTAATGTAGAGCCTGCCAGCGTCTTTGCCGCTCTTCAAGACTCATTGTGATCCCGGCATGGATCGCATCGGCAATGCCCTCGTGATCATACGGGTTCACCATAAGGGCCTGCTCCATTTCGGGCGCAGCACCGGCGAGCGATGACAGGATGAGGGCGCCCGGATCATCGGCGCTCTGCGCTGCGACAAATTCCTTGGCCACGAGATTCATGCCATCGCGCAACGGGGTGACAAGTGCCACATCGGCAATGCGGTGGAATCCGGCCAGAACCTCGCGCGGGACAGATTGGGTGAGGTAGCGAATGGGTGACCAGTCGAAGTTACCATGCATGGCATTGATATGCCCTGCCATCTCATCAAGCTCACGACGCAGCGCACGATAGCTGGCAACACCGGCGCGTGAGACGGGTGTGATCTGCAGAAGGACCGTCTCACCCTTATGCTCGGGGTAGCGGTTGAGAAAAGTCTCGTAGCCGTGGATGCGCTCCGGGATCCCCTTGGAGTAGTCGAGGCGATCCACGCCAAGGATGAGCTTGCGGCCACGAAGGGACGCCTGGAGGCGCTGAACCTCCTCGGCCATGACATTCTGTTCGGCCTGCTCGTTGAATTCGACCGGGTCGATGCCAATCGGGAAATGAACGGCGCGGTTGGGCAGATTATTGGCTTCGAAGCACCCGTTCATGTTGCGGGCATCTTCCTCGGTCTGCACACCGATGAGGTCATAGGCAGCCATCTCACGCAGCATTTCCTCAGCGCAGGGAAGCACGCGTGTCACGCTCCAGGGCGGGAATGGGATATGCAGGAAAAAGCCGATCTTGGCCTTTATGCCACGCCGACGCAGCTTCGCGCCCAGCGGGAAGAGATGGTAGTCATGGACCCAGAGCGTATCGTCCTCGCGCAAGAGCGGAACGAGCTGATCGGCAAAGAGGGCATTGACCTCGCGATAGACCTGATAATCGATCCGTTTGTAGTCGATGATCCCGATACGATAGTGGCAGAGCGGCCAAAGCAGCCCGTTGGAGAATTTCTCGTAGAAATGCTCGTACTCGCTGCGCGTCAGATCGATCGTGGCATAGGTGCAGCTCTCATGGGTGTCGAGCTTGGCCGTCTGCTCGCGGGATTGCGTGGTGTGGCGGCCTGACCAGCCAAACCAGAGGCTCTCCGTGCCACGCACGGCATCGCGTACGCCCACAGCCAGACCACCTGCAGGCTGGCTGCGTTCACGCGGGGCAGGGACACGATTGGAAACAACGACGAGGCGACCCATCAGGCAGTCTCCACATAACGGGCAAGCCATGCCCTGAATTCATGGGCGGTCGGGAAGTCATCAGGAATGAGATAACCGAACCCGCCAAGGGCCTTGGCGGCCCGAACGCCGTCCATGTCAGTCACATCGTCTCCGACAAAAACCGGCACGCGTCCGGCGAAAGGAGGCTGCGCCATCAGAGCCTCGACGGCATTGCCCTTGTGAATACCGGCGAGGCGGATTTCCCAGGCCATCTTGGACGGATGGATTTCAAAATCATCCTGACCCGCCAGCCATGCGATGATTTCCTGCTCGAAAAGGCTGCCAGCGTCGGGATTGCCGCGATAATGCAGCACGAGCCCCGCCTTCTTGCGTTCGAGCGCCGTATTGGGGAAACGCCCTGTCAGGGCTTCGGCACGGCTTTGCCATTCCGGGGGCAGGGGCGTTGTGACAACAGGTTCTTCCTGTCCATCGAGGCTGCGGCGCAGGGTAAGCCCATGCTCGCCTGCAACAGCGGTCGGGATACCGGGCAGAAAATGGTCGATCTGTTCGATCGGACGCCCGCTAACGATGGCAAGCGCACCGCCGCAACGGTCTCTGAGGCGCAGCAGCGTCTCGATCAGGCCGGGCTCGACCCGAACAGAAGCCGGTGTGGGGGCAATATCGACCAAAGTCCCGTCGAAATCGAGCAGAAAGGCTGCGTGATCCGCAGAGGGCGCGATTGGGCCAGATGACGGAGTCGCCGTGGGAGAGGGGGTTGTCATGGGTTTGATAACTTCCTCATTGATACGCGGTTGCACCGAAATACAGGCACAGCTGCGTTATCAGCCCCAAATCTGATCAGAATATGGTCGTCATGTCATTTTGTTGCTTTGCACCCGATCCGCGACACTGGATCGGTCCTGTCGGACGGCATGGCGACCGGGTGCCACGCCGTCGATGGGCAGGCCCGTGACGTTACTGTCCGTAGGGCTGGGGAGGCGGAAGGGGTTGGCCACTGCCATTCGATGGCGTGCCGTTTGATACCGGCCCGCCTGAAAGGGGCGCCAGTTGCATGGGACCACCCTGATCGGCGCTGGACGAAGGAGACTTGGGGGGGCGAGGGAGCGATTGTCCCTGGCTCGTCTCGTTGCGGGTGGGCTGACTGTAAGCCCCTCCCATGGGGCGTGAGCTGTTTGCAGGGTCACCGAGCGGCGTAAGGCGGGTCGGCCCGGCCGAAGCGCCACTGGCCGGGTTGCCACCATTTGCCGGAAGTGTGCCGGAGCGCACAGGCAACGCGGCGGAACCCTGCGACGGATCGTTCAGATCGCCCGGCTGGCTCTGGGCACTATCAGGCGTATTCGCGCCCAGAACAGGCACGACCGGCTGCGGCAGGGGGGCGAGTGTGGGGTCGGCCTTCGGGCCGGAGCATGCAACCACTGAAATGCCGTAGAGCGCGCTCTTATAGGTGCCGAGTGAAGGTTCCTGCGCCAGAATCCAGCCCGTGTAATGGGCACCGGGGTCCGTGTCGTCACTGGTGGTGATGAGGGCTGCCGCATTGCTCGGCAGGGTTTCGGGGCGTTCGACGCAGCGCGTGACGCCAAGATGCAGGCTGCGATATTGCGCCTGCCCGCCAACCGGAATGGTCATTGTCTCGATATGGGAGTCGGTCCGGTTGAGAACGCGGATCACGGCTTCACCGCGACCTTGCCACAAACCAGCCGGATACATCACCGGAGGCGCGACGGCTTCCGCCGCCAGAGCGGGCATGGAAGGGGCAGTCATCAGGGCAATGACAGCCAGAGGCGCAAGGTTGGACAAACGCAGGACGCGCTTGTGGCCCTGTGTCTGGACAAGAGCGTGTATCCCGGTGCGTTTCATAGGGCGCATTTCATGGATTGAGTTCTTCCAGCGCGTCGATCATGCCAGCCAGATGGCGGCGCATGACATCGGGGGCGACACCCATCAGCAGGGCATCCTCGAACACGTCCTGCAGCGTCTGGCGCAGCTCGGTGTCGTTTTCACGCAGGACCTTGAGTTTCTCCACGCAGGCAATCGGGGTGCCGTTGCGGTCGGTCCAGGGCGTCGCCTCGCTCATGGGGTGGCGGCCTTGCGGCTCTTGTCGAGCGAGTCCGTCACCGAGAAAATGAACTTGCTCAGAAGCTGTTCGAGGCTGATGGCCCCCTGGGTCTGCCCTACGACGGAGCCGGGTGTCAGGTTCTTTTCATCGCCGCCAGGGGAGAGAGCAATATACTTCCCTCCAAGCAGGCTGTCAGACGTCACGATGGCGGCGCTGTCGGTTGGCAGATTGATGCCATTGCGTACCGTGAAGCTGACCTGCGCACGATAGCTTTTCGGATCGACCTGCTCGGAGGTGACATGGCCCACCGTGATGCCGGCCAGACGGACATCCGACCCGACCGAAAGGCCATCGATCTGGTTGAAAACGGCCTTGAGCGTATAGCCGTCGCTGCCACCCTGATGACGGCCCAGAACGGCAAGGGCAAGCAGGGCCGCCAGGATCGCAAGAACCACGAAACCGGTCGTCAGTTCGAGAAGATCGCGACGGGGGCGCACGCCAGACAGTGAACTCATGGGATTTGGCAACTCGCAGGCTTGGACCCCAGAAAGGGTGCGCTGTTGAAAGACAACCCTGCCAGTCCTACAGGCTTCGCTCGCAAGCGTCCATCACCCTGCCCTGGCAGGGGGCGGGAATGTTATCCACCATATCCCCATTTTGCGGACCATTATCCCCTGTGGGCGGTGCCGAAACACCCTTTTCCCGGCCCGAGTCGATGCCTAGATTCAAGGGTATGACAACGCTTCTCCATTGGAACGGGGTGCGTATGCGCACAACGCATGTCGCTGCCGATCCGGACGATCTCGCCCTGCGCGCCGTAACCCTTCCTGCAAGCTGGGAAGACGAAGCGGCGATAGCGCTTTTGCAGCTTTCGGCATCGACTGGCGCCCTGCGCCTTTCGAGCGAGGCCGCACGCTGGCTCGACCGGCTGACCAGCCTGCCTGCGCTGCCGGGTGATTCAGTCGGCAGTGCCGGTCTTGGCGCTGCGCTGGCAGCCGCGTTGCTGGAACGACAGATGGCGCCGATGGCGCCACTCTGGCAGGGGCAGGTCGATCGTCGCAGCGGGTTCGTAGTCAATCTGGCGGCTTTTGTTCAGGAGGGTGATTTCAACGGCGAGGCCTTTGTCACGCTCATTCGCCTGGCCTGTAGCGCCCTGCGCCGCCTCCATGCGGTCAATGGCCCCATGCTCAACGGTGAATTGCCGCTTTTCGATGGTCCTGCCGCCGCGACACCCGAGCAGGAGGCTCAGGGTGGCCCCGCAGGGACGCTGCTTCTGACCAATCTGGATAGCTGTCTCGCCCTTATGGGGCTCGATTATGACAGTGAGACCGGGCGTGATGCCGCCTGCTATCTGTGCTGGCTTGCCACTTCCCTTGCGCGTCAGGGTGCAGGGCCGGTGCCGCTGCCTCCCGTCTCCTGCCCGATCCCGGGACTTGAAGTTACAGGGCGCCAGATACGCGACGAGATGGAGGACACGCTGCCCGATCTGCCCAACAGGGTGCTGATCGAGACCGGCTTTTCCCAGCCCGGCCCTGTCGATGCCCTGTTGGGTGTCGAGGCATGCGGGCTGGCTCCCATCTTCTCACCGTTGCGTGCCGATGGAACGCTGCGTGCAAGTGCCCTGTCACGGCTGGCTCATCGCGGGTTGACGCTGGAAGGCGCGTTCGCCCGTGCGGTACTGGGCGAAAACCCCCTGCCCCAGCCCGGACCCGATGCCCATCTGCTGATGCATCGCGCCCTGACCGGGTTTGTCGATCGTATGCCTGCACGCCCCGATCCGGCGTCGCCCCTGCCTTTGCGTGCGCGTCTGGAGCGCGGTGTGCGTCGCCCCCTGCCGGCACGTCACGGCGGGTTCACGCAGCGCAGTGCGATTGGCGGGCATCGGCTCTATCTGCGGACGGGTGAATATGAGGATGGCTCGCTAGGCGAGATCTCGCTTACGCCCGGTCGTGAGAGCGCGATGGTGCGTGGCCTGCTTGAAAGCGTCGGACAGGCTGTGACCATCGGCCTTCAGCACGGTGCTCCGCTGGCGGCGTATGTTGAGCAGTTTGCCCATACGCGCTTCGGGCCTGCCGGTACGGTCGAGGGCGATCCTGTGGCGGCTTATGCCTCATCGCTGCTTGATTATGCCTTCAGGGCGTTGTCAGATAGTTATCTGGGCAAGCGTCTGCCCGACAGCGCACCCGAAGATCCTCACGTGATCGAGGAGGATCCGATGTTGCCGCTCGATATTCCGGGTGATCTTCCGCCGCGTGAGCGTGGCAGGCTGCGACTGGTCAGCTGAGGGAGGTCCTCTCAGCCCCTCTGCAAGGAGACAAGCCGATGTCACAGACTCCTCACGAAACCCCCACCGCCCGTTTGGCCGCTCTTGGGCTTGAACTGCCCAAGGCCGCAGCCCCGGTGGCAACCTATGTGCCTGTGGCACGCACGGGCTCACTTTTGGTCGTTTCCGGGCAACTGCCGCTTTCAGGCGGTACGCTCAAGGCCACGGGCAAGCTGGGTGAGGATGTTGCGGCCGAGCTGGGGCGTGAATGTGCCGAACTCTGCTTTCTCAACATTCTCGCACAGGTGCAGGCCGAACTGGGCGATCTGGCCCGCGTAAAGCGCATTGTGCGTCTTGGTGGGTTCATTGCCTGCACGCCTGATTTCACGCAGCACGCCACCGTCATGAATGGCGCCTCCGATCTGGCGGTTGCCGTGTTCGGTGACGCCGGGCGCCATGCCCGTTCCACCATCGGCGTACCCTCCCTGCCGCTGGATGCGCCGGTCGAGGTTGAGGCGCTGATCGAAATCGCCTGATCACCCCCCAAAAAAGCCCTGTGGGCGTGGCATTTCTGCTGCCGCGCCTGACAGCGCTTTTCCGGACTGCCCTGCGCTGGTCAATCACCCCTGACAGGCGCGCAGGAAGCGCAACACCACGTTTTGCAGCCTGAAGATGCCGGGCAAGGTTGTTTTGCCTTCAGGCCCGGACCACATGCTGCCCATGACAGACTGGTCCCTGACGCTTCATGCGTCCATTGCCGAAATTGACGCCGCTCTCTGGGATCGCTGTGCCGGGGACGATAACCCCTTTCTGTCCCACGGTTTCTTCCTGACGCTTGAGGAAAGTGGCTCTGTCGGGGTCAGAACAGGGTGGCTGCCGCGTTATGCGGCGCTCAGGAACGGCGAGGCGCTGGTTGCCGTAGCCCCCCTGTTTCTCAAGGGTCACTCCAACGGCGAATATGTTTTCGACCAGAGCTGGGCGCGCGCTTATGAGCAGGCCGGGGGCGATTATTATCCCAAGCTTCAGATCGCCGTCCCGTTTTCTCCTGTCAGCGGGCCGCGTCTGCTCATCGATCCAGTCCGGCTGACCCATGATCACCTGACGGAAGGGACAGTACGCGGGGTCTTTGGCGATGCGCTGCGTCAGGCCTGTCAGGAGCTGGGTCTGTCCTCCATTCACATGACATTCTGCACCGGTCAGGAGCAGGAGGCTCTGGCCTCACATGGCTGGATGGAGCGGCTGGGCCTGCAATATCACTGGCATAACAATGGTTATCAGGATTTCGAGCAGTTTCTCGACGCCCTGGCCTCGCGCAAACGCAAGGCGATCCGTCGTGAGCGGCGTGATGCACAGGGATGCGGGCTGGAATTTCGCACCTTGCGCGGGCCGGAAATCACCGGCCGCGACTGGGATCGGTTCTACGGGTTCTATCAGGCGACTATCGACCGCAAATGGGGACAGGCCTATCTGACCCGCGCTTTCTTTTCGGGTCTGTCAGAGCGTCTGGGTGAGAAAATCGTGCTGATGCAGGCCCTGCACGAGGGCGAGCCCGTGGCAGCAGCGTTGAATCTGGCAGGGCGCGATACGCTCTATGGGCGCAACTGGGGATGCGAGGGCGAGTGGCCCTTCCTGCATTTCGAGCTGTGTTATTACCGTGCCATTGATTTTGCCATCACGCATGGCCTGTCTCGTGTCGAGGCAGGGGCGCAGGGTGAGCACAAGATCCAGCGTGGCTACCTGCCGAGCCTGACCTATTCATCCCACTTTATCCGAGATCCGGCTCTGGCGCGGGCTGTGCGGCCCTATCTTGCCGAGGAGAGACGGGCCATTCTCGAAGAGAAGGACGCACTCGCCGCTCTTTCGCCCTATCGCCATGAAAATAGTTGTTGAGAACGACTCTCACTATCATATAGACTGACCCTGTTTCCGGGGTAATGCGGTTTTTCCCATGCCCCTCCGGCGGATCGAAATCCCGGGAGAGAACCCCCGTGACGACAATCCTTCGGGCCGTTTTTTCCATGCGCCTTTGTCTGGCTGGGGGAAATGCTCCGGTCGGGGGCGCAGTCGCAAGGGTCAGACTGAATGATCAGATATCTTTCGACCGGCGCCGCCGATCTTGCCCGCTTGCTGGCGCAAAGCCATGGCAGCCGGGGCCACGGCCCACAGGGTGCCGCACCCCACGGCCATATGGCCCAATCCTCGCTCGTCTGGGCCGAGGCTCAGATGTTTTTCGGTTTCGACAGTGCTGAGCGCAGCGAGGCATCCGCCACGGGTGGCTCGACCCACTGGAGCGAGCGCACGGAAGGCCTCGCTATCTGAACGCGTTATTCTGGCAGGTACCGGGACGATCGGCCCTGCCAGAATGATGAATTCCCGTCCCTGACTTTCGCATTGGCCTGCCGAAAATCGGCAGTCTGTATTCAGGGACAGGGATGTCAGGGGTGAGCGGGTTCCTGCGGGGCGGTTGTCGTTGTCTGGGGTGACAGGCTCAGGCCGCTGCGATCGGGAATGGGCAGACCCTGATCAGGGTCGAGCGCAATCGTCTTGACTGCACCGTGATCGGGAAAGCTGAGGCTCAGCCGGTCATGAAGCGCCCAGGCCTCTGTCGGGATGAGACGCTCCTGATGCGACCCATCCTGCCAGGTTACACGCAGCAGCACAGGCAGAAGAAGCTTGCCCTCATTGCGCACGCCAATGGCGATGCTGCCGGGTTGCCCTTCCTTTGCGGGCTGGGTGGTCATGCCATCCAGACGGTATTGCGGCCACCAGTTCTCAAAATACCAGCCGCGCCAGAACCAGGTCAGATCCTCCCCCGCTGCGCTGGACATGAAGCGGAAGAAATCCGACGGCGTAGGGTGTTTGAAGGCCCAGGCCCGGATATAGGCCCTGAACGCCTCATCGAAGCGCTCTGGTCCGAGGATTTTTTCCCGAAGCAGCATCAGCCCGTAGGCACCTTTGAAATAGGTCACCTTGTGGCGGTATTTCTCTGGCACGAGTTCAGAGGGCATCATCAGGGTTGGCGCATCGGTGGCGGTGAGCACCGGCACGATGTCCTTCGCCGGGTCACCTGTTTCAGGGGCGAATTCCGGGTCTTTCTTGGGTGCGTATTCACCGTGGTTGAAATGCTGCGAAGCATAGGCGTCGATGAAGGTATTGAACCCCTCATCCATGAAGGCATGGCGGCGCTCATTGCTGCCGACGATCATCGGGAACCAGCCGTGGCCCAGCTCATGCGTGGTGATCCAGAACAGCACGTCGTTCCTGTCCTGCCAGCCATCGAACACGATGCCCGGATATTCCATTCCCGCGCCATGGCCGCCAAGATTGACGGCGTTGGGCCAGGGGTAGGGGTACCATTGCGACGAGAAATATTCGATCGCGTGTTTGACATATTCCGTCGAGCGGTCCCATGCCTGCGGCCCTGCGCCTTCGCGTGGATAGACGGACATGGCCAGACGCGGCTGCGGTTTCTGGCCTTTGGCTGCGGGCAGGGCAGGCAGGTCGAGTCTGGCAGCGTCCCAGATGAAAACAGGCGAGGCCGCAAAGGCCACGTCGCGCGTGTTTTCCATATGAAAGCGCCAGGTTTTCTCGCCCGAGCGGGCGAGGTGGCTGGCAGGGTCGAGCACATCCTGTGCCGTGCGGATGAGAACGCGCTTGTCGCATTTGGCGGCTTCAGCCAGACGCGCCCGCTCTGTCGGGGTCAGCACATCCTGCGGGTTGGTGAGTGCGCCTGAGCCGACAACCGTAAAATTCCACGGCACGGTCACGGCGTAGTCGATGGTGCCGTATTCCAGATAGAATTCCTGCCCCAGATAAGGAAGCGTGTCCCAGCCGCGCAGATCGTCATAAACGCTCATGCGCGGATACCATTGGGCAATCTCGTAAATCTTCCCGTCCTTGACCGGGGTGACGGCAGTGCGACCGCCCCACAGGCCGGGAATGGTGTGATGCCACGTGACATGCAGCCTGAGCTGCTTTCCGCCCGCGGCAAGAGGGGCAGGCAGGGTGATCTGCATGCGTGTGTCTGAAATACGAAAGGAGACCGGCTTCTCATGGCCGTTTTCCTCAATGGCAACATGCTCGATCACGAAGCCGTCCGAGCTGGCAGGATGCCAGTCCGGATAGGCCACCCATGAGCGGGAATCCTTGCGATACATGTTCTGGTCGAGTTGCAGCCACAACACGTCAAGGGCATCGGGGCTGTTATTCGTATAGGTGATGGTTTCCGCGCCGCTCAGGGTCCGGCTGGCCGTATCGATGCGTGAGTCGATGCGATAATCGGCGCGGTTCTGCCAGTAGCCGGGACCGGGATGACCGGAGCCGGTACGGTTCCACAAGCCCGGAGCATCGGGCAGGACCAGCGTATCGAAGACAGGTCGCATGGAGAGGGGCATGGACTGGCTTGGCGCAGGTCGCGCCGCCAGCGCGGTGCCCAGACAGGACGCCACGCCAATAAGAGGGATAAGCAAGCGCATCGGAAAGAGACCTTGTTGACTGGGGATACCTGTTCCTCCAATCGTTTCACTTCCGATCTCATTAGACAAGATGGTTTTATCTGGCCTTGTGCAGCCAGTAATGCCGTATGGGTTCTTGGCGCATCAGATACAGAAAGGGCGCTTTCTCAAACTATATGTCAGTACCAGAGGTGGGTACCGCCATACAGCCAGTGAAAGCGCCCCTCAGGAGTCAGATCAGACTGCCTGCCAGTGCGGGGTGTGGTGCTTGTAGGGGGTGTCGAATTCCTCGATCAGGCGGCTGAACACATGGTGGTCATGCACGCTGGTCGGTGCCAGAGGCGCGAGACCCGATACGTCGCGATGGATCAGGCGGTTCAGCGCACGGTTGAACACGCCCGGACCGGTCTTGTAGGCGATGAACAGGCCAGGATGGAGATAGCAGTTGCGGTAGATGTTCAGCAGGGCCTCGTTCAGCAGCGGGCTCTGGGCCACGGCGCCGAAGAAATCGTTATGAACAACGTTGTTATGTGTCAGGAACAGGACGTTCTGCTCGTGGCGGTCCAGCATGAATTGCAGGGCCTGCTCGTCACGGATGCGGATGTCGGCATCGAGCCACCAGCCGCCGAGTGCCTGAATGACATGGACGCGCAGGATATCGGCTGCTTCCGCCGGATGACGCGCACCGAGGAAAAGCGAACGGGCCTCGACACCATAGACGTCATAGAGCCACTGTTCGGCCTCTGGCTTGTCGAAAATCTTGACGTCGAGCCCGGAAATCTGGCGATGGAACTCGAAATTGCGCTGAATCTCCTCGGGTGGGTTCTTGTCCCAGTAGAGGAAAAGCTTGTTCGGGATGACGCGATGATCGGCGCATCCTTTGGCAAAGGGGAAGTTCGCCTGAAGCGCGAAGCCCAGATACAGGGAGTCGATTTCCTCACCTGTATGGAATTCCTCGAAGGCATTGGCCGTTAGACGCATGGCCCCTGTGGGGTCGCCTTCGCGCCAGGCCTTGTAGACACTCTCGATGAAATTGGCATGGGGAATGCACAGGGCGCGCAGTTCGGCCACTTCATGGGCGGGCAGATCGCTGCCGGATTTCAGCAGGCAGAGCAGTCGCGCCTGAAGCAGCGACTGGGCCAGAGGATATTCACCATGGCTTTTGGAATGCATATCGAACGCCACACGATAGAAGCGCGACGCTTCCTGCACGCGAAAGCTCGTATGCAGGATATTGGCCAGGGTGAAGGCATGCATGACGGTCTTGCAGCCATTCTGGTGGTAGAAACCGATGGCCTGCCCGTCATGAGCGAAGTCCTCATCGGTCAGTGCGTCCAACCCTGCCAGCGTGGCTGGTGTAGGGGCGCTGTGCATTTCGGCTTCGGCCACAGGGGTCTCCTCGGACCTGAGTTCATCCCAAGCGTCGATATCGGCCGATGCAGGGTCTGATCCCGGATTCTTGCTGTCCATTGCCCTTGAATTCCCGCTTCTGTGACAAATGCTTCAGCGACCTATCTCACATCTGTATCCATATGTCCATTCATAGATTTCGACAGTAATGGAACATATTATCAATTTATTTCTATCTTTATAATATATGTGTTTAACAATGATGCTGAAATATTGGGAAATGAACACCAGCCTTCTCGATATGAGACCGCCTGCGAATGGTTAATTGGCCTGATATATCCTTATCTTGTAAAGGCCAAATAAAGACACGATGTTTCATGTTCATTATCAGTATATTATTGCTCTTTGTCTTTGCCCCCGCAAGACGTGGGCATCCATGTGGCTTTTAAGCCCGTCGCTCGGCAATTCTGCAAGCGCCTATGGTCGGCGCAACATCAAGGCAGTGGGCAAAGCCCGACTGATCGCCTAGTGAGAGAAGTCATGGCATCTGCGCGGCAAAACAACAGGGTAAGGGCAGTTTTCTGGCTTCTGAGCCTGTTTGCCGTCGCAATGCGTCTTGTCGCCGGATCACCAGTCCCGGCCTTCACGCTCTCATCGGACGACCCTCAGGGTATGTTGAGCGCGCTGGAGGTCTTGTGCGACAGCACCGCGCCCGCCAGTTCTGCTGGAAAGCATCACGACACCGTGTGTGCCGATGACACGGCCTGTCTTGTCAGCGCGATGGAGTCCCATGCGCCCCTCCTGACTGCGCTTGTCCTTGCTTCTGTTCTGGCTGGACCGGGCTTGTTCCGTTGCTTCTGGTGCTTCCCACCGGTACGCGGGCCACCCTGCGACGGGTTTGTGACCCGCTCGGCCCAGGGGCCCCCCTCCATCACCTGACCCCTTTCGACTCATGATGCCCCGAGGCGCTGTTCCGCGCCCGATGACTCATGACCCCCGTCCCCTGTCAGGTTTATGGTCAATGTCCCTTATTCATCGCGCTGTCCTGCTCTGCGGCAGCACAGTTCCGGCCCTGTTTGCATGGGGCTGTGCACCCTCTTTCGCGTCCACCGTTCCGGCTACCAACCCGGAATGGCCGGCGCATCATCCGGTGCGCGCCCCGTCCGCACATACCCCTTCAGCCGGGTCGCCCCACAGACCTGACCGGCTGGCAGCCCCCCGATCTGTGAATCCGACCGCGCATGGGGAAACAAGACCCGCGCCTGAGTCCATCCTCGTCAGGGGACAGGCGCGCGGGCCTGTCACCCTCTCGCCTGTGGGCCAAACCACCTACAGCGCCGAGCGCAAGGATTTTGCCAGTCATGTGGCCCAGAACGTGGCGGACATGCTGGTGACGGTGCCGGGGGCGAGCTTCCTTCAGGGGAACGGCCCGCGTGATACCGTGGTCTCCATCCGCGGGTCAGGCGCCCGTCAATCCTACGGGCTGCGCAACCTGCAAGTGTCTGAGGACGGATTTCCCGTCACCCAGCCCGATGGCACGGCGCGTGCCGATCTGATCGATCCTCATGCCTATGAGGGGGTCGATGTGTTTCAGGGGCCGGCCTCCACGCTTTACGGAAACTACGCCATCAATGGCGCAATCAATTTCCGCACGCGCAGCGGCGCGTCGATCCACGGGCTCGAACTTGGCTCGGATTTCGGCAGCTTTGGCATGTTCAACAATTACGTGACGCTGGGCGCAGGCAATCGTGTCTATGACTTCATGCTTTTTGCCAGCGATGTGCGCAGCGACGGATTTATTGCCAACAGCCAGTATGCAACCTCGACCGAGAACATGCGCATGCGTGTATCGCTCTCCCCCAGCGACCGTCTTGTTCTGAAATTCATCAATAACGTGACCGATGCGTTCCTGCCGCTGCGGCTGTCGCTGAACCAGTATCGACTCAATCCCTATCAGCGGGGATGCGCTACGGCTTCCGGGGCCGCTGCCGGATGCGGCACGGTTTCGCTCTACCGCAACGGCGCCTATGGCGCACAGACCGCCGTGACACCGCAACAGGCCGCTCTAGGGCGCTTCGATAGGCGCAGTATCGTTGGGCTGCGATGGGAGCACGATTTCACGCCGCGCATGGTCTGGCGCACCCAGTTCACCTATGACCAGCGCCATGTCGAGCAGCCGACTTCGACCACAGCCTTTGTGGGGCCTTTCAACTCCTACAATGTCCAGACGGATCTCACCCGTCATGACACGCTCGGTAAAACGCCCCTTACCAGCTTTGTCGGGGCGAATTTCGACTACATGGATTACGGCTATCAGGTTTATGCCCTGTTGCCGCAGGCGGGGGCCACGCGGGGCAGCGAGACATCGACCTCTTATGGCCATCAGTGGAATATCGGTCTGCGTTTTGAGGAAGACTGGCAGTTTGCGCCCAGATGGCATGCGGTGATCGGGCTTGGTGGCACGCAGTCCGATATTGGAGCGGTGCAGACCGTCTACAGCCGCAGCGCCATCGCCACGCGGGCGCAATACATCACGGCCAACCGGCGCTTCTTCAACCTTGCCCCTGAGGCCTCGGTCGTCTTCACCCCCGACAAGGCCTGGACCTGGCATGCGCGGCTCGGCACGGCCTATGCCACGCCGGGCTATTCCAGCTTTTTCGTCACGCCGCAGGGCAATTATGGCAACAACACCCAGCTCAAGAGCCAGAGCAGCCTCGGGATCGATCTGGGCACGGCATGGCATCCGTCGCCGGATGTGGATATCCAGGCGACCGGATTTTATGAATTCTACAGAAACGAACTGGTCAGCCAGTCGGCTGGGGTGAATACCCAGGCAGGCAGCTACACCTTCAATGCGCCGGCCTCGCAGCATCGTGGCGTGGAACTCGCCGCTACATGGCAGGCCCTTCCGCACAGCCTGCCGGGGGCGAAGCTGCGCCTGTCCTATACCTATGACAACCAGATCTACACGAACTACACCGAGATCCTGTCAAACAGCACGCTGTCGCGCAGCTTTTCGCGCAACGGGAATCTGATCCCCGGGGTCATGCCGCATTTCCTGAATGGGCGTGTGCTCTATGACCAGCCTTCAGGGTCCTTTGAGGGGCTTGGCGGATTTGCCGAAGTGACATGGCGCAGCGCTTTTTTTATCGACAACGCCAATCTGCTCAAAGTCCCCGGATATGGTCTGCTCAATCTGGAGGTGCATTACGACCCACCCGCAAGGCTGGGTTGGGTGCATCGTCTGCACAGCTATGTCGAGGTGCAGAATGTCGCCAATACTGTCTATGCCGCAGGGGCGACGACCATCAGTGACAGCCTTCTCGCCAATGGGCAGCAGGCTGGAGCCTCCGTATTGGCTGCAAAGACAGGCTCGATTTATGCGGGTAGCCCACGCGCCTTTTTTGGCGGTGTGAGGGTACGGTTCTGAGGAATGACCATGACACAGAATTCCCGCACCCCTCGCTCTGTTTATTCCCGTCCGGTCTGGCCCGATCGGGCCATGCTCTGGCGCTGGCATTTCTTCGCCGGGCTGTTTTGCCTGCCCTTCGTGATCATGCTCTGCGTGACCGGATCGCTCTATCTGTTCAAACCCCAGATCGAGACCTGGCTCGACCGCCATATCGATCATGCCGTTACGCAAGGATCGCCGCAGACCGTGAGCGCCCAGCGTGACGCCGCACTGGCCGCCGTGCCGGGAGGGCATTTCCTCGCACTGGAGATGCCGTTCCGCAAAACTCAGGCCACACGTGTTCTAGTGGCTCATGGGGCAGATGTGGCGCGTGTCTATATCGACCCTGTCACGCTCAGGGTTCTGGCCCAGCGCGACGAGCAGACGCGTTTTGAACGGCTGGTGTTCCGGCTGCACGGGCAATTACTGATCGGCAACTGGGGTTCCGTCATCATGGAAATGGTCGCGTCCTGGACACTGGTTCTGATCGTGACCGGGCTCCTGCTCTGGTGGCCGCGTAGGGCGGGTGCAGGCGGTACCATCCTGCCGAGGCTGGGCGCGAAAGGTCGTCTGTTCTGGCGCGACCTCCATGCTGTCGGGGGGATGTGGATCTCGCTCGTTCTTGTGCTGTTTCTGGTGTCGGGTCTGCCCTGGTCCTTTGTCTGGGGCTCGGCCTTTGCTGCGGTCGAAAGCCGTATCGGCAGGCTGATTGCCGTTCAGGACTGGGAGATCGGGGCGGTACCCATCGCGGCGACCCTTTCAGGCCATGCCACCATGCCTGGCATGTCGGACGCCGAAATGGCGGGCATGGCAATGGATACCGCGCCTCAGCCCATGTCGCCGCAGGCGGGGCTGGACGCTGTGTATGAAACGGCGCGCCAGCTTGCTTTCCCTGCGCCAACCCTCATCACCCCGCCAGCCAGTGCCAAGGACGTATGGCACATACGCTCCGATGCCCAGAACCGCCCGAAGCGGGTCGAGGCCAGCGTGACAGCGCAAGGGGAGGTCACTCATGTCACCCGTTTTGCCGATAAAAGGCTGTCCGACCGGTTGATCGGCTATGGCGTCGCCTTCCACGAGGGGCATCTGTTCGGGGTCCTGAATCTGCTCCTGAACCTCATTGTCGCGCTCTTGCTCACCCTTGCCTCGGTGGCAGCGCTCATGCTCTGGCTCAGACGCCGCCGGCCGGGCCATCTCGATGCCCCGCAGAGTTCGCCGCGACCCATTGGCTGGGGTGCGTTGGCGGTCATGGGGGTTATGGGAATTCTTCTACCCGAGCTTGGGGCCTCGTTGCTGCTGCTGGCATTGGCGGGGCGGTTTCTGGGCAGGCGGTTTTCAGCGCTTCGCTAGATAGGGCGCGAGATTATGGGCCACCGTGGCGGGGCTCGAATCAGCTGGCAGGATGGCCTGCAGGTGATTCTGGCCATCCATCAGATAGAGCACGGAGGAATGGTCGATCCGGTAATCCCCCATTCCGTCATCGCCCCTGTCATGGCCTGCCATGGGGTCCACGGTCACATGGGACGTCACATGAAAGGCCTTGGCGACAGCATCGATCTGGGCGGCTGTGCCCGTCAGGCCGATGATCTCGGGTGAGAAGCGCCGCGTATAGACCCCGATATCCTCGGGGCGGTCGCGCTCCGGATCGAGTGTGATGAAAAGCGGGACGGGGCGCTGTGTTCCGGGCGGAAGCAGCGTATAGGCCTGCGCCACTGTTGCGAGCGTCAACGGGCAGACGTCGAGGCAGTGTGTATAGCCGAAATAGATGAGGGTCTGACGCCCGGCGAAACGCGCCTGGGTGGTTGGGTGATTGGCGCTGTCGATCAGGCTATAGGGCCCGCCAATTTGTGTTGTGTGCCGATGGGCGGTCAGGGCCTGCCACCCGATGGCCCCGGCAAACAGTCCGGCAATGATCAGCGTGGGCATGGCCCAGAGGCGTAATGCCGCCCGCCGGGAGCCAGGTTGTTTTGAGCGGGCAGGTCTGGGGGCTGAGCGTTTTCGGGTCATGCGCGTCTCCCTGATGGAAGAGGCGGGGCTCTGCCCCGCTCCCCGGAAAGGGGCGAAGCCCCTTTCATCCCTGCAAGAGGGGAACCAGAGGGCTCAGCCCTCCGGTGATTTGCAGGGCTCAGCCCTGCGTAACCCTCTTAGTAGCGGTATTCTTCGTGCTTGAACGGACCGGCAACCGGCACGCCGATGTAATCGGCCTGCTTGTCGCTCATCTTGCTCAGCTCGGCGCCGACCTTTGCGAGATGCAGCGCAGCCACCTTCTCGTCCAGCTTCTTCGGCAGAGTGTAGACCTTGACGTCGTACTGGCCTGGCTTGGCCGTCCAGAGTTCGATCTGTGCAAGCGTCTGGTTGGTGAAGGACGCCGACATCACGAAGGAGGGGTGACCCGTGGCATTGCCAAGGTTCACGAGGCGGCCTTCAGACAGCAGGATGATGCGCTTGCCGTCGGGGAACTCGATCTCGTCCACCTGCGGCTTGACGTTGTCCCACTTGTAGTTACGCAGGGCCTCGACCTGAATTTCGCTGTCGAAATGCCCGATATTGCACACGATGGCGCGGTGCTTCATCTCGCGCATATGCTCGACGGTGATGATGTCGACATTGCCTGTGCAGGTCACGAAGATATCGCCACGCGGTGCGGCGGCTTCCATCGTCACGACCTCATAGCCTTCCATCGCGGCCTGAAGGGCGCAGATCGGATCGACTTCGGTCACGAGCACGCGGCAGCCTGCATTGCGCAGCGAGGCGGCCGAGCCCTTGCCTACGTCGCCATAGCCGGCAACCACGGCAACCTTGCCCGCCATCATGACGTCGGTGCCACGGCGGATGGCGTCCACCAGGCTCTCGCGGCAGCCATAGAGATTGTCGAATTTCGACTTGGTGACGCTGTCATTCACGTTGATGGCCGGAACCTTCAGCGTGCCCTTCTTCGCCATTTCCCACAGGCGATGCACGCCCGTGGTCGTCTCTTCGGACAGGCCGCGCACGTCGTTCAGCATCTCGGGGTACTTGTCGTGCATGAGCACGGTCAGGTCGCCGCCGTCATCGAGAATCATGTTCGGTGTCCAGCCATCAGGACCCTTGATGGTCTGCTCGATGCACCACCAGAATTCTTCCTCGCTCAGGCCCTTCCAGGCGAAAACCGGCACGCCGGTCGCGGCGATGGCGGCAGCAGCCTGGTCCTGGGTCGAGAAGATGTTGCAGGACGACCAGCGCACGGTTGCGCCCAGAGCCGTCAGCGTCTCGATCAGCACGGCGGTCTGGATGGTCATGTGCAGACAGCCCGCAATGCGCGCGCCCTTGAGCGGCTGGCTGGCGCCGTATTCCTCGCGGAGCGCCATCAGGCCGGGCATTTCGCCCTCGGCAATGGAGATTTCCTTGCGGCCCCATTCGGCCAGGGCGATGTCGCGCACCTTGTAATCGGTCATTCTGAAACCCTTGTTTCTCTGGTGAGGGGCATTTGTATAGAGCGAGTTCCGGCTTTGGGCCAGCGCGCATGAAAAAAGGCGCCCGATCCGCTCAGGATCAGACGCCTTTTGCTGATGCGCCCACGGCAGGACCGTTGGGGACAAACCTTACTGCTGGGCCGATTTGTCTGACATCTTCATGCTTTTCATGCTGTGCTTGTGTTTGGAGGCCTTCTCATGCTGGGGCGATGAGATGGGCATTTTCTCCGAGGTCTGACCCGTCGGCGCTGCCGTACCCGTGGGCGCGCTCGGTGCCTTGGGGTCGGGCTGCTCGTTCATCTGGTTCTTGAACGTCTTGTTTTGCTCGGTCGGGTTGTGGATCTGGGTCGACTGGTTCTTGAGCGTTTCTGCCTTCTGGGCCGAAGGAGCCTGCTCGCTGTCAGTGGCCGTGGTGGCCTGCGCGAAAGCAGGGGCCGGGCTCAGAGCGGGGGCGGCAAGCAGGGTAGAGACGGCCAGAGCGGCTTTGAATACGTGTTTCATGACAGGCTCCTGTCGAAAAACGGGGTAACGATGTCAGGCTTGATTGTTCGTTTTGCGGGACATCTTGATGAACTGGTAACAAACCGGCGGCGTTCCGGTTTCCTTGCGGCTACATTAAGCTTTGAAAGCGGTTGCCTGGGCCCCTCACCCATGCGAGACAGCGAACAGCGTTCGCCCAGAACAAAGATTTCCTCAGGATGGAGGATGGCATGTCCAACACACGCTCACAGATGCCGTTCTCCGTTGTGGCGGGCCAGGATATGAAGCCGTCAGGCGCGCTGCCCCATGGCATTGCCAACGGGCTGGTATGGGCCGTCAGGGCCCGGCCGGGTGAGGACCCCTCGCCGCTTGAGCCGCATGAAATCGAGAGCCTGCTCAACGACCGCACGCCGCCTTCGAATTATCCCAAGCCCTCGGAAAGCTGGGCGTGGCTCCATTTCGATACGGTGCACAGCTCGGCCAGACAGCATGTGGCGACCCTGCCCTGCCTGCCCGAGGATGTCAGTGCCATGCTGGCCGAGACAGAATATGGCGTCATGCTGGAAGCCATGCCCGGCCTTGTCTGGGGGGCCTTGCCTGCGTTCGACGATGCCGTTTCAGAGGAAGACCGCGATATCTGCGCCTGGCGCTTTGCCATGCGTCCCGATCTTCTCATCACCACGCGGCGTAACCCCATCCCCGTGCTCGGTGCGGCTTTTCGCACCCTTCGTGCGGACTCCATTCCCCGCAGCCCTGCGGGTGTGATCGACCGCGCCCTTCGTGAGTTTACCGGCAGTGTGCGCCGCCAGATCGGCAAGCTGGATGACGAGCTGGACCGCGCCGAGGACGCGCTGCTGCTGATCGAGCGCCGCACCGATCTGGGTCATCTTGGCGGTATTGTGGGTAAGGGCCGACGCCGTGCCACTGAATTGCGTCGTGTGGTTACTCCTATCGATCGCGTATTGCGCGACGAGGATCTCGAACTGCCCGAATGGGCCGAGGACGAATTGCGTGACCGTACCGAGCGTCAGGTTCACGCTGCGCTCGATGACATGATCGCTCTTCTCGATCGTGCCCGCTCGTTGCAGGACGAGCTCGGGTCGTCACAGGCGGAAGAAACCAACAGGCGTCTTTATATCCTGACGGCGGCCACCATCCTCATGTTCCCGGCAACGCTGGTCACCGGGTTCTTTGGCATGAATACAGGCGGGATGTATCTCGCAGGCGGCGCCTATGGCACGCTCGAAGCCGGAGCCGTGTGCTTTATCGCCATGATCCTGACCTGGGTGTTCCTGAAACTCGCCCGCCTGCTCTGATAGCCTCGCCGCGCAATTCTGAAAGACGGCGTTACTACTGCGTCCTACTCTCGCAGACAGGTTTCCAAAGGACGACCGTCCTTTGGCGGGGTGTGGGGCGACGCCCCATACACACTATTCCGAGCGCCTGTTGATTACGGTGTTCCCCTACCCTTGAGCTCGCTCAGGCGCTGAAGCGTTGCCAGAAGAACGCGTGGTGCGCCGCGACAGCCGTCATGGCCCTCCTCACGTATGACGCTCGCCATAGCCTCCATCAGACGATAGGCGGCGCCGTCACCGTTGAAGATACTGGCCTCGATGGCCTCCAGATCCAGGGTGAGGGTTGTGCGCCCCTTGTCGCGTTCCTCGATGAAGCGGTCCAGGGCTTCGGTGAACCACGGATCGGAGGCCCAGTGATACCCGGATGGCTCGTCAATCATGATGATCTCCCTCAGGCGTTGTTCAGTCGAGTCAGGCATCACCGCCGATGTGATGGGTACCGCGGGCACGGGCAAGATCTTCCTGATGCTGGCGCGCAGCATAACGCGCGCGCTGTTCATCGGTACGTTCGGCCGCGCAGGCAGGACACTGGATTCCGTCAATGAACAGCGGTGATGTCTTGTCCTGAGCCGATACCGGACGGCGGCAGGCATGGCACAGATCATAGGCGCCGGGTTCCAGCCCGTGGCGCACGGTCACTCGCTGGTCGAACACGAAACACTCGCCTTCCCACAGGCTTTCAGCTTCGGGCACATCTTCCAGATATTTCAGGATGCCGCCCTTGAGGTGATAGACATCCTCAACCCCTTCGGAGAGGGCGAAGGCAGTCGATTTTTCGCAGCGTATGCCGCCTGTGCAGAACATGGCGATTTTAGGCTTGCGCCCTTCGGCTTCCAGCGCAGCGCGGCGGCCACGAAACCAGTCGGGAAATTCACGAAAGCTCTGGATGTCGGGATCGATGGCCCCCTTGAAGGTGCCTACCGCCACTTCATAGTTGTTTCGCGTATCGATGAGGATGGTATCGGGATCGGAAATCAGCGCGTTCCACTCGGCGGCAGGGACGTAGCGCCCCACACCGGCCAGAGGGTCGATATCGGGCTGACCCATTGTGACGATTTCGCGCTTGAGGCGTACCTTCATGCGGTTGAACGGCATGGCGTCGTCCCAGGAGAGTTTCCACTCCAGCGCATCGCAGCCGGGAAGACCGCGAATATGGGCCAGAATGGACTCGATGCCTTCGGCGCTGCCTGCAATGGTACCGTTTATCCCTTCGCGTGCCAGAAGCAGCGTCCCCCTGATGCCGTGCTGCAGGCAAGCCTCAAGCAGCGATGCCCGCAGAGCGGCGGGATCGGCAAAGGGGGTGAAGCGATAAAGGGCGGCGATGCAGACCGGCGGCTGCGACATGATGACTGTCCCTGAAACCTTGAAAATGACGTTGCCGGTTGCATAGCGCAGGTCAGGCCGCAACGCCTATCAAGAATGGCCGAGCCGGCCCGTCCAGGTCAGGCTTTGTGTCATGGCATGTCAATTCCATTGCATATGATTTGAGCAAGGCGTTAGAACCCACAATGTGGTTGCCCAGTCTGTTCTTGTGCGCGATCACAGGGAGACAGAGGCTGTGGCGACAACATCGGCAACCGTGTTGAAGGGTGGCGACTGGTCGGCAATCGATCGTGATGGTGTCACCTGGTATGTGAGCAATAGCGTTTCCGCTACCGGGGCTGTCGTACTGTCAGGCGTCAACAGCCTCACGATCTCCAATGGTGCTGTCGTGTCAGGCGCCATGCTCTCGGGGGGTATCCCCACGGTTTCGGTGCTGAGTGGCGGCGCCATGATTTCCTCCACCGAGGTCAACGGTTATCTGCGTGTCGCCAGTGGCGGCATTATTTCAGGAAACACGCTCAATTCGGATGAGGTCACCCTTTCTGCCGGGGCCAGTTCGGTGCGGGACGTGTTTCTTAACAGCGGTTCCGTGGCTGATGGCAATGCCTATGTCTATGTGTCCTCCGGCGCCAGTCTGCTAGAGGCGACCATGACCGATGGCGCTCAATCCGGATTAAGCGCCTTTGCCTATTCAGGAGCCACTGTATCAGGGCTTACGCTTGGTTCGGGTGCTGCGGCCTATCTCTCCTCCGGAGCGGTTGCAGCGGATATCGATGCGGGCAATGGCAGCGTACTCTCGATGGCAACAGCCTATGGTAGTGCAAACGCTTCCGTTGCGCCTTCTACGCAAGGTGCCACAGTGCTCACCGGGGGCACCTGGTCGGCGGTGCTGTCAAACAACACCACCTGGTATGTGAGCGGTGCTGTCTCAGCCAGCGGACGCGTCGTTCTGTCGGGTATATCGACCCTGACCATATCGAGCGGTGCTGTGGTTTCCGGGGCGACGATCAGTGGCAGTGTGGCGACTGTTTCGGTGATGAGCGGTGGCGTGATGCAGAACTCGCTGCTGCTCAATGGCTATGTCTCAGCCATGAACGGCGCCACCCTCTCGGCTAATGTTCTGAATTCTGATGTCGTCTATCTCTATTCGGGCGCACGCTCGGTCAGTGATACTTACCTCAATAGTGGCTCAGGCACGGACGGGTATTCCGATGCCTATGTCTATAGCGGGGGCAGTATCGAAGCGCCGTATATCGGGGCCGCCACAAATGGCGGTTTCACGGTATGGGTCTCGTCAGGCGCCTCGATCAGCGATCCGACGCTTGTTCGCAATGGCGGTCAGCTTTCGGTATCAGGCGGTACGTTCACCACCACTGAGCCTGCCCCCTGTTTTCTGGCCGGCACCCTGATCGAGACAGAAAACGGCTTGATACCGGTCGAGGATATCCGCATCGGCGATCACGTCATGGCGTATCAGGGTGAAAGCTGCACGCCGCGCAGGGTGATCTGGTCCGGGCGGACACGCGCAGTTGTCGATGCGGGAAAGCCCGATGATCTCTCCGGCTATCCGGTGCGCGTTGTCAGGGATGCGCTTGGTGAAGGCAAGCCGTTCAGGGATCTGATGATCACTGCAGAGCATTGCCTGTTTCTGGACGGGGCCTTTATTCCTGTGCGCATGCTCGTGAATGGCACATCCATCCACTACGACAAGACAGTCGCTGAGTATGAGTATTTTCATATCGAGACTGAAGACCACGCCATTCTCATGTCTGACGGGGCGCTGAGCGAGAGCTATCTGGACACCGGAGACAGACGACGTTTTCGTCAGGCTGGCACGATCCATGTGCTGGGTGGTCGCGTTTTGACATGGCAGAATTCTGCCGCAGCCCCTCTGGTGAACGAGCGCAGTTTTGTCGAGCCCATCCACGAGCGCCTGATGCGTCGGGCCGAAACCCTTTCGCTTGGGCAGGGAGGGGTATCGCAACGGCACGTCACCCATGATCCTGACCTGCATATCGTCACGGAGTCAGGCGAGTGGATTGCCGGCTGTCAGCGGCAGAACGGGCAATATGTCTTCACCGTGCCGGAAGAGGCGCAGGATATCCGTATCGTTTCGAACAGGAGCCGGCCGAGCGATGCAGTAGGCCCTTATGTAGATGACCGGCGCATGCTGGGCGTGCTGGTCAGCGACATAAGGATTTATGACAGCTGGGGGACAATCGAATTGCCGCATGTTCTGGCAGGCGGGATCGCCGAGGGCTGGAAGCCGATCGAGGCATGTGGGCGGCGCTGGACTGATGGCAATGCCAGCCTCTTCCTGCCTGAGAGGCGCGCTGGCGGTATCACGCTTCTCGCACTGCGCATCGATGTGGCTGGCCCCTATGTGACAACTGCCGACCCGGCAGCGATCAACGATAGGAGCAGGTCACACAACAGGAATTCAGCCCTCACGCATGAGGCGCATTCTGCGCGTCTCTACGCCTGATCTACAGCCCTAAACGTTCCGAGCCTGTGATACCGCCCTTCCAACGCCGGCCTGACATGGGAAGGGCTGAGACCTCACCGGATCAGTAGCTCATGCTGATCTGGCCAAGGAAGGAGCGGCCAGCCGATGGAGTGGCGCGGTTGGAAAACAGGCTCTGGTAGTTCAGGCGATTGGCCAGATTGTAGCCATTCAGCGCAATTTTCCAGTGCTGGCCCAGACGATGGGAAATCACGGCATCGAAGTCCAGATTGGCCGGGACCTTCAACGTGTTGGTCGTGTTGAGCCAGACATGCTGGCGCCATGTCATGCCGCCACCGAATGAGAGATTGTACGGCGTATTCGGGAAGGCCTCGTAGACCGACCAGAGAGTCGCCTGGTTATGGGGCACATACTGCACCTGCTTGCCCACTGCAGCAGACGTATCGGAAGCCAGGGTATCGCTGTCATAAAGGGCGTAAGTGGCTGAGATGTTCCAGTGGCGTGTGATCATGCCACCGACGGAAAGCTCAAGCCCCTGATTTCGCTGCCGGTCGCTCGATCCCTCAACCTGCCCGGTAACCGGGTCGGCGTTGATGGCATTGTTTTTCTCCAGTCGGAACAGTGAGGCCGTGAACCCCATGCGGTCATGAAAGGCGCTGTATTTCGCGCCGATTTCGTAGAGATTGGCTTTCTCCGGGCTGGCAAAGCTGTTTGTGCCGGGGCGTATCGGCACGGAGCCGTTGGTCACATACATGCCGCTTGGCGTGGTCGAGGTTGCCCAGGTGAAATAATAGGTTTGATGCGCATCGGGCGTCGCGACGAGGCTGACATTGGGGTTAAAGACGCTGCTGACCTGATGGTAATGAATATCAGGATTGGTCGCGACATTGCCGCCTGTCAGATTATAGCTGGTCTGCCAGCGGTCCCAGCGGAAGCCACCCTTCACCGACAGCCAGTTGGTGAACCAGATCTGGTCATAGAAGAACAGGCCGGTATCAAAGCCATAGCCGTTTGAATGTGATTTGGCCCCCAGAGCACCGAGGCTGACCAGCCCACCCGGATTCAGATCGCCAGGCACCAGAAGCAGATTGCCGACATAGGGGTTGGGGTTGACCAGTGAGGCATAGGGCTTTGCTTTGAGATAGGTCGATTGCGAGCGCACATCGTTGACGCGTTCGAGATCGAAACCTGTCACGATCTGATGCTTGAGAAAACCCGTATGAAAATCGGCCACCATCGAGCCGACATTCTGCACCGACCAGCTTGTCTGCTGATAGGGCAGGGGCGCCATGGTGGTACCTGGTCCCTTGCCGTTTCCGGCGCCGTTGGGACCTGAGCGGGCAACAAGCGCCGAACCGGCATGACCGAGGAAGTAATTGTTTACGCAGGTCGTGTCGCACGTAGCTTTGGAGGCAGCGAAAGTCCGGTAGAACTGGCCACCGCGCAGATCATCGAAGAACTTGATGTGGTCGTTGAGCTTGTACGAGAAACGCGCTGTTTCCATGTTGTCGTTGGTGGCGTTCTGATCGTTGTTCGTGCCGTAGAAATTGGTGCGGCGAATGCCGTATTCCGTGATCGGACCGCCGGTTTTCGCACCGGGTGGCGTGACGACAGGCACACCGAAATCCGGGATCGAGTTCTCCTGCTGGTGCATGTATTGCAGCACCAGTGTGGCCTTGCTTCCGAGCCCGAAGGCGATGGAGGGCGCAATGCCCCAGCGATGCGAATAGAGGAAATCGCGCCCGACAATATTGTTCTCGTTGCCCATGCCGGTGATGCGCAATGCCGTATGGTCATCCAGCTTCTTGTTCACGTCGAGGACGCCCCGATAATAGGAGCCCGACCCGCCATTGAACTCGGCGGCATAATGGTCGCGCAGGGTGGGGGTCTTGGTCACCATATTGATGGCGCCGCCCGTCGTCCCGTTGCCGAACACCTCGGATGAAGGGCCCTTGATGACCGAGATCGTCTCGAGATTGAACGCATCGCGGCTATAGACGCCAAAATCGCGCAGCCCGTCCTGATAGATATCGTTCTGCGCCTGAAAGCCGCGGATCAGGAACTGGTCGCCATTCATGCCGCCCGCGCCCTCGCCAATCGAGGAGGTCACACCCGGCACGTTCCGCAGGGCTTCATCTACCGATTTCACGTTCTGCTGCTTCATCAGTATCTGCGGTACGATATTGATCTGCTGCGGCGTATGAAGCGCGTCCTGCGGCATGCGTGACAGGCCGATCGGGTCTTTGAGTGTGTTGAAGCCGTTGCCGAGCACGGTGATATGCTCGTCTGTCTTCTCCTCAGTCGTTTGCTTTTCGAGCTTCCGCTGACGCTGCGGTTTCCTGTCCTTGCGGTCCGCCGAACTGTCGTCAGCGGCGTGGGTTTGAGTTGCACCGAGAATGATCCCGGTGAGCATCGGTAGCAGGGACAGGGATGTGCGCGAGAGGGATCGCATCGGGCGCGACGCTCCATTTCAGTTGCGAGGTTTTCGCAACTCCATAATGAAAGCGCGACTAAGTCTCAACTGAATTGTTGCGAAATATGTGTGGTTTTTTGCGAAATGTTTGAAATGTTCCGATGAAATATCGAAGCACCCCTTGTCAGGTCGTTCCGCCCATCGTCTGACAGGCTCCCATGTCGCGCACGGTGGGCTTACTTGCGACCTGGGCAGTTCGGGCCGGGGCAAAGCAAGTGATGCGCCAGCGGGTCAGACAGTATCTCCCCGGCCTTGACCTAGGTCGGGTTACCGCTCCCTCACGAAACAGTCTCTTGATCTGCGATGGTTTTTGGGGAAGGTCGTTGGACCTTTAGCCAGATCGCCTCTTGCCGGGTGATCGCTGCCGCAGGCCGGAAACAGGAGCGCGATGAGTGATGTCCGACAGCCATGTCTTCAGCAATGGGCGATTCAAGGCGCGCGTTGCTGCCCACGGTGCCGAGCTTTGTTCACTTTGTGATGAAACGGGGCGCGAGCTCATCTGGACCGGGGGCGCCTGGCCACGCCATTCTCCCGTCCTGTTCCCGATTGTAGGGCGTCTGCGTGACAATCATGCCCTGATCGATGGTCTCGACTATACCCTTACGCAGCATGGTTTTGCCCGTGACCGCGTCTTTCGCTGGGTCGAACGCCATGAGACGGGTTGCACGCTGGTGCTTGAGGATGATCCGACAAGCCGGGCGATCTTTCCTTTCGCCTTCCGGCTCACGCTGCAATACACGCTCGATGAAGATGGCCTGCACCTTGCCTATACGCTGGGCAATCCGGACAGCCGGAGCCTTCTCCATGCTTCGCTCGGGGCTCATCCGGCCTTCATCTGGCCGCTAGTGCCGGGAACAGCCAAGACGGACCACGTGCTCGAATTCGAGGCTCCCGAGCCAGAGCCTCTCGCCGTTCTTGAGGAAGGGCTGATTGCCCCGGGGGAGCGTCCCAACCCGGTCAAGGATGGAATTCTGCCGCTCGATGACAGCCTGTTCGACCATGACGCGCTGATCTTCCTGCATCCGGTGAGCCGCAAGCTGCGTTTTCATGCCCGTACGGGCGAGGCGCTGGTTTTCTCGTGGCATGGTTTCGAGCAGCTTGGCATCTGGATGAAGCCGGGCTCCGATTTCCTCTGCCTCGAACCCTGGATGGGATATTCCAGTCCGGCCGATTTCGACGGCGCTTTCGAGGAAAAGCCGGGATTGCTGCATCTCCAGCCCGGTGAAAGCTGGTCGGCTGGCTGGTCGGTTCGACTGGGCCCCTGATCGTCCGGGCGGCCAAACGAGGGCTTTCCGGGTGGTCCGTCACCCGCGCTGTCAGCAAGGGTGGAGAGACGCGGGTGTCATCATAACATCCCTTGCATCCTCGGTCCGGGAGTGAAACGGTAGTTGCACTTCCTGCTGCTTTCGTTTCCGAGGCCTCATGACACGTCGCTCGCTTTTCGCCCTCCCGGCACTGCTTTCCGTTGCCGCGCTGACCCTTGCCTCAAAACCTGCCCAGGCCTGGGGTCCCTATGGGCATGCCATCGTCGCTGATATCGCACAGAGCCGCCTTACGCCGCAGGCTGCCAGTGCCGTGACGCAGCTTCTTGCGCTTGAGCATCATCAGAGCCTCGACCAGGTGGCGTCATGGCCCGATACGATCGGGCATGTGCCGCCGGAAAAAGGCGGCCTGCCCCAGACGCTGCCGTGGCACTATGTCGATACCGACGCTGCCTTTGCGACCTATGATAAGGCACGCGATTGCGGCAACGATATCTGCGTCACCGAAAAACTGCCTGAAATGGAACACGTGCTGGCAGACCCGAATGCCACGCCCGAAGCGCGTCTTGCTGCCCTGAAATGGGTGGTGCATCTGGTGGGCGATTTGCATCAGCCCCTTCATGCTGCAGAGCGCGACCATGACAAGGGCGGCAACATGGTGAAGGTCTCGTATTTCGGTCAGGACCGGAACGGCCACGAGAACCTTCATTCATTGTGGGATGAGGGGATCATGGACCATGAGCGGCATCTGGTCGTGGGGCCGCATTATACGATCGATTTTGCCAAAGCCCGTGAGGAGGCCGACCGGCTGAACAGCCAGATCACCCCTGGCCAGGCTGCATTCTGGTCCGGCGCGCTTTCTCCCGACACCATGCATGAGGCTGTTGTGCAGTGGACCGATGAAAGCCACGGTCTGGCCCGTTCCATTGCCTATGGCGCGCTGCCCGGCGGCAACAGGAAGGATCTCGGCGCGGCCTACACGGACATTGCTTTTCCGGTGATCGAGACGCGCCTGCAGCAGGCGGGGGTGAGGCTTGCAGATGTCCTGAATACAGCCCTTTCTGCGCCTGTCAGCGCAATGGGTGCCCCTTCCTCCGCAACACCCTGATCGTTTTCAGGATCGAGGCGCGTTCTGCGATGCGCCTCGACCGGGCCGTATTCGTTCCTGTCAGGCGTTTTGCGATGATGCAAAGACCTGCTGGTAGTAGGCCAGTTCGCGCGTGAAGCTGTCCTGCAGGGTCTGTTGCTGACGAAAACCGTGACCCTCACCGGGGTAGATGTGCAGGGCGGACTGCCGCCCCCGTGCTACAAGCGCATCATGCATGGCCTGGGCCTGTGCCAGAGGCACGACCTTGTCCTGGTCTCCGTGCAGAAACAGTGTGGGAGATCTGATCGTCTCGACATGGCTGATCGGCGAGCGCTGCAGATAGAGAGCGGCCTGCTCGGGGTAGGGGCCAATCAGTCGATCGAGATAACGGGACTCGAATTTATGCGTCTCCTCTGCCAAGGCGCGCAGATCGGTCACACCGTAAAGCGAACAACCCGCTGCAAAGACATCGGACATCGCCAGCGCCATGAGCACGGTCAGCCCTCCTGCACTGCTGCCCCGTATGACGCAGCGTAAAGGATCGACCAGCCCCTGTGCGACGACATGGCGCACGGCTGCTATGCAATCCTGCACATCGACGACACCCCACTGCCCCTCAAGGGCTTCTCGGTAGGTGCGCCCGAACCCGGTCGATCCCCGGTAATTGACATCGAGTACGGCAAAGCCGCGACTGGTCCACCACTGCACCTTGAAGGAAAACGCTGTGCTGGCTCGCCCCGTGGGGCCACCATGCGCCATGACCACCAGAGGCGGCTTTTCGTTGTCAGCAAGACTGTGATGCCGGTTCACAGGGGCATAGAAAAGCGCGTGAGACAGGGTGCTCTCCCCGCCGGATGCATCAGCGTCGACTGGGAAAGCGATCGGTCGGGCTATCGCACAATCCTGTGCATCGATGCCCGGTGGAAAATCGAAAGCGCGTCTTATGATCCGTTGCGGGTGGCCAATGACAATGGCGGGGGGTGCATCGGGGGCAGTCTCGATCCAGGCAGGCTCGTCACCAAACCAGACGGGTACCTGAGCAGCATCGATATGCGGCCATGTCGTCCACACCCCATTTTCAAACAAGGCGGTACGGCTCAGACCCTCTGTAATGATTTGGGCCATGACACGCCCCTGACCGATGGGCGACAGGCTGCGCTGACCGAAAACCCAGTGTGGAAAGCCTGTCTCGCCTCCCGGATCTGGCAGATAGTCGGGGCCGATCGGTGTGTCTGTCTCATTCGGGATGAAAAAGCGGCAGGGCCGCCAGCTACCCTGTGCGTCCAGACTGACCAGAAGCGTGTCAGCGCTTTCCCAGACAGGATCGACACAACTGCACCGCATACCATCGCCTGCGAGTATGCGCGTTGCGCCGATATGCGGGCGCCGTGCTTGCCATGATAGCGGTGCGATGAGGAGTCTCGTGGCATCCCAGGGCATGTCGGGGTGGGACCAGCTTATCCATACCAGATGCCCGTTGCCGGGCGCGGGGCGCGGGGCGGCGTAGAAATCATCACCTTCGACCAGAACGATTTCGTCCTGCCTGTCGAGCCAGACAATGGCGGCTCGGGGTTCGCCTTCCCCGCGATGATCTTCCCGGACGCAGAAAACGCCGCTGCCAGTGGCATCGAAACTGAAATCTGCATAAGCGCAGCCCGCTGTGCAGGCCATGGGGGTGATGCTGCCATCGGGATGATAGAGCGAGACAGCCCCGGTCTTGCGATCGCTGAAAACGATTTTCTGACAGGACGACACCTCATAGGCGCCGCCACCATATTCATGGACATTCGTGCCGATCTGGTAATCGACGGGGAGCAAATCCCGTGGCGTTTCGCCGCGTTTGAGGCTGACAAGGGCCGTGCGCCCCCCTTCCTGCGGTCTGCCTTCGAGCCAGTATAATCTGTCTCCTTGTGCCTGAAGCTCGGAAAGGGACACGCTACGCCCTGCAACGAGGTCGGATGACACCCAGGAAGGCCAGGAACCGGAAGGGATCGAAGATGGATTCGTCATGGGATTCAGGATAATCTGGGAGAAACCATCTGACGAGTTTTCCTGGGAGCGGCTTTCAGGCATCAAGTCGACCTCTTTATCGCTACGCCTGCAAGGATCAGAGCCCTGCTGCATTATCTGGAACATCTGCTCAAGGAATATGGCTACGGCATTGTCGGCGTCGTCGTCATGCTCGAGAGCATGGGCCTGCCTCTACCTGCCGAGAGCCTGATTATCGGGGCGGCCCTCTATGCCGCGACCACGCATCATCTTGAAATCCGATGGGTTGCTGTTGCTGCCGTGACGGGTGCCATCATGGGTGATAATTTCGGCTATCTGATCGGACGTTCGATCGGGTTCAAGCTTCTGCAAAAGCATGGTGGCAAGGTTGGCCTGACCCACGAGCGGCTGCTGCTGGGTCGCTACCTGTTCAAGCGTCATGGCGGAACCGTTGTTTTTGTCGGGCGCTTTGTCGCGATTCTGCGCGTATTCGTGGCCCTGCTTGCCGGGGCGAACCATATGCCCTGGCGCTCCTTTCTCTGGCACAATGCGCTTGGTGGCGTGGTGTGGGCCGGTGGGTACGCCATCGCGACCTATTTCCTCGGCAAGGAAATCCTCAGTCTATCCGGGCCTCTGGCCATCGGTATCGGCTCACTCGTCGTGATCTTTCTTGGCGTCTGTCTCTATTTCCTCAAGAAGAACGAAAAGCGTCTGACCGATGAGGCCTTGAAGGAAGCCAAGGCCGAAGAACGCTCAGGAAAGGCCAGGGCATGAGTGACGCTTATCCTTCCTGCCGGGGTAAAACGGCAATTGTCACAGGTGCAACAGGCGGACTTGGCCTTGCGACGGCGCTTGGCCTGGCCCGCGCCGGTGCCGAAGTGATCGTGACAGGGCGCAATGCCGAAAAGGGACGCGCGGCGCTGGCGACGATCCAGGCAGTTCTCCCTGATGCCATCCTGCGGTTTGAGGGGCTCGACCTTGCCTCGTTGGCATCCATTGCACGCTTTGTCGAGCGTATGGCCGACCAGCCTGTGCATGTGCTCATCAACAATGCCGGTGTCATGGCACCTGCGCAACGACGCGCTACACAGGACGGATTCGAACTCCAGTTCGGCACCAACCATCTTGGGCACTTTGCGCTGACCGGCCGGCTTCTGCCTTCGCTCATTGCCGGTCAGGCCCATATTGTCACGGTGGCGTCTCTCGCTGCATGGCGGGGCGATATTCCACTCGATGATCTGAACGCCGCTGGGCGTTATCGCCGCTTCGACCGGTACAGCCAGAGCAAGCTGGCCAATCTGATGTTCAGCCTTGAGCTCAACCGGCGTGCTCACGAGGCGGGGGCGCCTTTGCATGTTCGCACCGCTCATCCTGGCTGGTCCACCAGCTCCATCATTTCCAACAGCGCCGCGCTGAGCGCGGCGCAGACGCCCATTTCACGCCTGCTGGCTTATGGGCAGGATCGTGCCGGCAACGCCCTGTTCCGCCTGCTGGGGCAGGATGTCACTGCGGGCGCCGAGCCCATTCTCCATGCGGCCCTGTCTCCCAAGGCGCGTGATGGGGGCTATTACGGGCCGCTCGGTCGTGGGGAACGACGCGGGCCACCGGGGCCTGCCGTTATCCCGCCCAGAGCCACGGGGCTTCCCCTTGCGTCCAAGCTCTGGCAGGCTTCCGAGAATATGACCGGAGTCCGGTATGACTGGGAGGTTGTCCGATGAGCATGACCCTGTCCGTATTCAAGGAAAGCCTGCAAGACGGTATTCCGCCCGATCCTGTGTCACCCGCGCTGCTTGCACTGTGGTGGGCCAAACGGGAGGACTGGGCGGCCGCCCATGAGATCGTGCAAGCCAATGAGCGTGACCCGGAATGTAACTGGGTTCATGGCTGGCTTCATCGCGTCGAGGGTGACACTGACAATGCCCGCTACTGGTACCGGCGCGCCGGTCACGCGATGGGCCATGGTGATCTGATGGAAGAATGGCAGGCTATCGTTATTCGCCTGCTGAGCGGTTCGGGCTATTAGAGCCCAGTCAGAGCCATCCTGACAGGAGGCGCTGCCCCATACCCCGCCGAAGGACAGTCGTCCTTCGCAAATCTGGTTAAGAGCCGAAACGGGGATCGAAGGGGAAATTCCCTCCGCGGGTGCAGGGCATAGCCCTGCATACCCCGGACATACAGATGTCTGTCCGGGGACGCCGATCAGCCTTCCTGCTTGGGCAGGTTCTCGGCAATATAGGGCGGCAGATTGAAGCTGCCGACATGGATTTCCGGAGTCCAGTAACGTGTCGTGCCCAGGATACCTGCGGCCTCTGCGCGAGTACGCACGTCCTCGACGGTCTGCTTTGTCGGGTTCACGCCCTTGGCGGCAACGCCGAGCGTCATGAAGCCACCGACATAAGTCGGCACGGCGGCAACATAGGCCGAGACATGCGGGAAGAAATTGGCGCGGCGCAGGCTGGTTTCACGCAGTTCATCCGCCTGCATGAATGGCACGCCGCACTGGTTCACGATCAGACCCTGAGCGGAGAGGATGCGGGCGCAATCCTTGTAGAAGGCATCGGTGAAGAGCACTTCGCCCACGCCGATCGGATCGGTCGAGTCGACGATGATGACATCGAACGAGCCGTCCGCTGCCTTGGCGACATAGTCGATACCATCGCCGACGATGACATCGGCGCGCGGGTCATTCCAGGCGTCACCAGCGATATTGGGGAGATGCTGCTTGGAAAGCTCGATAACCGCCCCGTCGATCTCGACCATGACGGCCTTTTCAACGGTCTTGTGCTGAAGCACGCGACGGAGCACGCCACCATCGCCTGCGCCGATGATCAGCACGCGCTTGGCATCGGGGTGGGTCAGAAGCGGGACATGCGTGAGCATTTCTTGATAGACGAATTCATCGCGCTCGGTGATCTGGATGACGCCATCGAGAACGAGCACGCGGCCGTGGAAGTCGCTTTCAAAGACGACGATGTCCTGAAAGTCGCTCTTGACGCGTGCGAGCTCGCGCGTGACGCGAAAACGCTGGCCCCAGTCGGGGTAGAGGGTTTCGTTGATCCAGGATTCAGACATGAGGCGGTCTCTCCCAATTTATCAAAAAAAAGGCCGGGCAACGGGCCCGGCCTTATCTGCTTTTGAGCGCAGCGTAACGCGCTCAGCCTGCAGGCGAGATCTTTTCACGACCACGACGCACTTCGTCAGAGACGACGCGACCGGCCTGGAAAAGACGCTGCATGACCGGAATCGTCAGATTCGGGTCGCAGGCGCCGCACATGAACACGTCAACGGCGGCAAAATTACGCTCGGGCCATGTGTGGATCGAGATGTGGCTTTCGGCCAGCACGATCACGCCCGACACGCCGCCATTGGGCGTGAAGTGATGGAAGTGGCTGTGCAGGATTGTTGCCCCTGCGGTAACCGCTGCCTCGCAAAGCGTGGCGTCGATCGCTGCGGGATCGTCCAGATTCGTGGCGTCCCAGAAATCGATCAGCAGGTGATGACCGGCGAAGCGTTCACCATCACGCTCAATGAAGTAATCCTTGCACACCTCTTCATGAGATGTGTTCGATGTGACAGTCTGGTTATCTCTCGGGAGTCCCGATACCATCCCCAGTTGAGCAAGTGCGTTCATCACGTACCTCTAAACCAGTAGACAGCCTGTTGGGCAACATGCCCCCTTGGGCCAAGGCCGCCCGATTAAAGGTCATGCCCCCCGGATGCAAGGACTTTCTGTCCGATTCATCCGATTTTCTTCATAGTGTTACTTGACCCGGCCAAGGCCGTGTCGCAGCGACAAGACGCAGGGCGGTTGTCTGCCCTGTAAGTCGGGAGATGGCTTCAGGCCGTTGTCACGACCTGAAATGCCCCGATGAAATGCCAGTCCTGAATCAGGGGCGAGCAGGCCTCATTGAGGGCTGCAAAGGCATCGGGATGGTCTTTCTGGAAATCCAGATAGGCCCTGTGCGACGTCCATTCATCAATAGCGATATAGTCGCCTGGCTTGTCGAGATCGGCAATGAGGCGCGTGCCGAGATAGTCGCGGACATTGCGGTAGAGCCGTACCCACGGGCCTTCCGGCCCGTAAGTGGATTCGAACAACGCGGTCTGGCTTGGCACGACGCTGAACGCCCTGACGATCTCGCAGGTCACGTCCTTCAGTCCCTGGTAGCGATGGATCTGCCTTTCGACCCGAGATCGGCAAATGCCTCCTCCAGACGGTCGACGATGCTCTTTTCACCAACGCGCAGCCATTTGCGCGGGTCATAGAACTTCTTGTAGGGGGCGTCGGTCTCGGGGTCGATCTGGTGCAGGAAGGCCTTGGAGTGATCGAGCACATATTGGCCAATGCCATTGGCAAACGCAAACTGCACATCGGTGTCGATGTTCATCTTGAACACACCATAGGACACGGCAGCGGTGATCTTGTCCTTTTCCGAACCCGATCCGCCATGAAAGACGAGGGCGAGCGGCTTGGGGCCAAGGCCGGTTTTTTCAGCGACGTGCTCCTGTGAATGGAGCAGGATCTCGGGCCGAAGCTGCACGTTGCCGGGCTTGTAGACACCATGCACATTGCCGAAGGACGCCGCCACCGTGACGTGACCGAGCGGCGAGAGACGGTTCCAGGCGGTCAGGACGTCCTCGGGCTGCGTATAGAGATGGGCATTGTCCTCATGATCTTCGAGATCATGGCCCACACCGTCTTCTTCACCACCCGTGACACCCAGTTCGATTTCCAGGCTGATCCCGAGCTTGGCCATGCGGGGCAGAAGGCGCGCACATTCGGCCAGGTTGTCCTCAAGCGGCTCGGCGGAGAGGTCGATCATATGCGAGGAGAAAAGAGGCGGGCGTCCGGCGGCAACCTCAGCCTCACTCAGATCGAGCAGACCTTCCACCCAGGGGATGAGCTTGCGATCGGCGTGGTCTGTGTGAAGGATCACGCAGATGCCGTATTCCTTGGCCAGAAGATGGACGTGGCGGGCCATCGAGGCAGCGCCCAGCACGCGGGCCCTGTGCTGATCAGCCAGACCCTCGCCGGCGTAGAAACGTGCACCGCCATTGGAGCACTGAACGATAACATCGGAATTGTTTTTCGCTGCGGCCTCGAGCACGGCATTGACACTGTCGGTGCCTACAACATTGACGGCAGGAAGAGCATATCCGCCCTGCTTGCAGGCCTCGATCAGGGTGAGATAGTCATCACCTGTGACAACTCCCGGGGGCAGGGCTCGGCTGGGGCGCGACGCATTCGGGTTTGTAGGGGTCATAAGGATCTCATGTCTCTGAAAACGGGTCGTCTCAACCAATTTATCGCGATCCGCAGGCGCAATGCCTAGACCTTTCATGGACACATTGAAGTCATTCTCGTTGCAGTTCTGAAGGATTGGCGCGCATCGGGCAGTTTTGGCTTGCGCTGATCGACCCGTTCGGTCAGTTCTGGGGGTCTGCCATCGGGCCGCCCTCAAGTTTTGCGCGTTGCCCACCGGCATCAGACCAATGCGTCAGACGGATGGACCGGTTGAACAAGAACGACACTATCGCCTCGCCCGACAATGAAGACCCCGCTCGGGACAGTGCGGCTTGCAACGCCAAGCGCCGCCAGATTCTCGATGGGGCTGAGGCGATCTTTCTCGAATCCGGCTATGAAGGGGCTTCCATGTCCCAGATCGCCTGTCGTGCCGGCGTGTCGAAAGGGACCCTCTACAACCATTTCGAGAACAAGGCAGCGCTGTTTGGCGCTGTCATCGAAGATCTGAGCCGGGGTAAACTCGCCCCCGCCATTTGTCAGAGTCACCTGACGGCCATGACGTGCGAGGAATCAGCCACCAAGCTGGCCGAGCGCTTTATCACCGTTCTGCTGCAGCCTGGTCCGCTGCGTCTCTATCGTATCATCGTGTCCGAAGCGCCGCATTTTCCGGTTCTGGCCGATACATTCTGGCGTCACGGCTTCGGACGCACGCTCAAGACCATGACGGACTGGATCGGGCATTGGGTCGAGCGGGGGGACATCGTCACCGATGACCCGCTTTTTGCCGCTGAGCAGTTCATGGCGCTGTGTCAGACACGCCTTGTCCAGCGCAAGCGTTTCGAGCTGCCGGTCGATTGCAGCGAGGAACAGATCCATGACGTCGCAAGGCGTGTGGGCAAGGCCTTCATGGCGATCAACGGTCGCCCGTCCTGAGATCGTCGTACCGGTTCTTCCGCCCTCTGGGTTGACCCCTCCTGCCCCGGTTCCGGATCGAGAGAGGGTGATTGTGGGAAAATGAGGGGCGGGCGTATAGCGTTCGGGTGAAACCGCCAGCGAAAAGCCCTCCCATGCGCCTGTTACTTGTCTGTATTGCCTCGTTTTCCGGTCTGGCAATGACAGCCTGTCTGTTCGCGCCTGCTGGCCTTGCCAGTCCGCCTGTCGAACCAGCGCAGATTATCGCCCGTTTTCCCCATGACCCTTCGGCGTTTACCGAGGGATTGTTCTATCGAGATGGTGCGCTGTTCGAAAGCACGGGCCTTTCAGGCCGATCGGTCATACGACGGGTCTCGCTGGAGACAGGCAAGACCCTCGCACAGGCTACTGTGCCGGATGGGCATTTCGGTGAGGGCATTGTGGACTGGCAGGATCGCCTGATCAGCGTCACATGGCGCAGTGGGAGTGGCTACATCTGGAGTTTCCCGTCACTGACGCTGCGGGGGCGATTCCATTATACGGGGGAAGGCTGGGGCCTGACCCATGATGACAAGACACTGATTCTCTCAGACGGAACACCTTGTCTGAAGCATCTTGACCCTGTGTCATTACATGTCATCAGGAAGTTGTGTGTAACCGCCGATGGTATTCCAGTAAACAGACTGAATGAACTCGAATATATTCATGGAGAAATCTGGGCGAATATATGGATGACTCCGGAAATCGCGAGGATCGATCCCGAAACGGGTCAAGTGAAGTCATGGGTCGATCTGACGAATCTCGAAGAAGAAGTTGGTCTGGATGATCCGGATGCTGTGCCCAATGGCATCGCCTACGATCACGAGAATGATAGATTATTCGTCACCGGAAAATACTGGCTAACACTTTACCAGATAAAGCTTCCTCCCTATAAACATTGATTTAAGAGAAAATCGGAACTGTCTTCGTCTTGATTACATAGATGTGACCAGAAAACGAAGATAAGTGTTTATTCGCCCGTGAATAACGCTATGAGATGCTTCTATGCCTCCCTTGCGGAGCAATAAAAAGTCTCAAAAGCGAACGAGAAGCCCTTTCAAAGTCCAAGGCACCGTTCAAAGAACATGGAGCGGCATGTGGCATATTCGGATAAAGACTGGCCCCAGGGTACCCAGACATTGGGGCGTGGCCTGTCGATCATTCTGGCCGTCAAGGCTGGCGTCGATACGCTTTCCGAATTGGCGCTGGAAATTGGCTGCACACGCAGCACAACCCAGCGCCTGACAGCAGCCCTGTTACAGCAGGGCTGGTTACGCCTGAAATCCATGGGGCGTTACGGTCTGGGTGAGAAACTGACCTCGCTCACCACGCAGGCACAGGCCGCCACGCCCCTGCTGGGGCTTGCCACCCCTCTGCTCCATACGCTCAATGAGACAACCGGTCGCATGGTCCATCTGGGCGTTCGTGCAGACAGCGCCGTGATCTATCTGATGCGTCTGGAAGGGCGTATGCCTCTTGAAGTCCGTAGCCGGACAGGCCAGCACCTCCCCCTTGCGCGCACGGGTACGGGGCGCGCGCTGATCCTGGATGAGTCGGAAACAGAATGGGCGCGTCTGTATCGCACCAGTTATCGTCATATGCCTGCCGGGCTGTCGAGCTGGATCAATCGCATGCGCTTCTATCGCTCGACCGATTGCGTGTTCGATCTGGAAGATGATGAGATTGGTATCCACTGCGTCGCATCGCCGGTGCGCGATGCTTCGGGCAGCATTGTGGCGTCGATCAGTGTGACGGGTGGGGCTGGCGAGATGCCACTTCTGCGTATGAAGGCTCTGGCCCCTCAGGTGCGCCACACGGCATCATTGCTGTCGGCCAAGCTCGGCTGGCACGAACTCAGTGACGTTGCCGACTAGGTTTGTCGCTCAATATTGGCCGGATCAGAATATCCGGCCAGTTTCCGGTTCGGGGAGGCTGGTCAGTCGACGATGGTCGGTCGTGACTGATACGCCCATCGGCTTGGCCAGCGATCGCGAGGCGCTCTGGCGATGCGCCTTAGAAACTGCCATGCAGTGAGGCAAAAACCAGTCGGTTGAGCACTGGCACGACAAGATACTGGAGCCCCAGCAGGACGGCGAGCGGGCTCAGATCAAGGGCTCCGAATTGCGGCAGGATCGAGCGTACGGGGTTCAGCACTGGTTCGACAATGCGCCCAAGAAAAATCACGACATTGTAAACGAAGCGGTTGCCTGGATCGAGAATCCGGAAACCCACCAGCATGCTCATCACGCAGTATAGCAGCAGCGCCCATGTGAAGAGCTGAATCAGCATCATGATGATGTTGTAAACGGTGATGATCAGCAAATCCGGTCTCTTTGAAAAACGATGGAATGCCTAGCTTAGCGTTTGGCAGGGCCATGAGACAACATGTGAGCTGCGCAAGCGCTCTGGCCGGTGGCGGGAGCGACCATAAAGCAGGCGAATCTTGACTTTGGGACAGGACCGTGTAGCTTCCGACGCGTTCCGTGGGGCTGTAGCTCAGATGGGAGAGCGCCTCGTTCGCAATGAGGAGGTCAGGGGTTCGATTCCCCTCAGCTCCACCACGGAACCCTCCCCGACTTCCAATATGTCGCGATGTGCAGCGGGTTAACGCACCCAGACCTGTCCGGCGCTGAACGAGATCCAGATATCATGCTGGGCAAACCAGTCGGCCCCCAGCAGCATGTCGGCATTGTCTCGCATGTCGGACACTGTCAGTACCGGGTCTTTCCACACCGGATTGCCGGTACCGGGCTTTTCTTCCTGCAGATGCAGTTCATGAAAATGATGCCAGTGATACCAGCGTGCATTGAGATCCACACCGCTTGTCACGCCGCCCTGATCCCGGCGCAGGATATCGTCACTAATGCCCATGCCGTGAGCAAAGCGCCGCGAAAGTATGTGAGAGCGTGCGCCGCTATCGAGCAAGGCAAGCCCCTCATGACCGTCCAGTGTGAAGGACAGCGCCAGACGGGCCCCTTCGCGCCTGGCCCGCAGGGTTGTGTAACCGGCAGGCCATGAAGGCGCGATGGGGCAGCGTGCATCGCGTGAGGGTGAACGCCATAGCGTAAGGCGTTTTTGCGGGACGTTGAACTCGACATCCATCCCGCGCAGCAGATCGACGCCCATGAGACCGGCAATCGGGGGTGTCAGGACCGGAAGCTCCGGCAGGGCGCCGAGTGGTATCGAGCGCGAGCCCAGAGGAAGCAGCCCGATGGACAGGGCACGTATCATCATGTTGGGGGCGAGCTGACCACGCCCGTTTGGCCCCTGTATGACGGTCAGATGCGCCGGATCGGCTGCGAGCTTGAGAGCCGAGGCGGCCTCTGGCGTGATCAGGCTGCCTTCAGAACCCGTATCGACAATGAATCGCGCCTGACGTCCATCAAGCACGACAGGGGCATTCAGGAACAGCCCGTCATTATGGAGCGGAATGTCGGCAATACGTTCGGGCGTACAGGGGCCGGCATGGGCACGAGACAGGCCTGAGCCCGCCAGCATGATGGCGAGGAGAAAGGCAACAGGGCGCATCATTCTTGTTATTTCCTTGCGCGTGGATGGGCCTGCCAGACGGCAAGGAGGTGGCGTTCATCGGCCAGCGTATAGGCCTGCGTCGTAGAAAGGCTGGCATGACCCAGGAGTTCCTGGATGGCGCGCAGATCCGCACCGCCCTCCAGCAGATGGGTGGCGAAGGAGTGACGCAGTGCATGAGGGGTGGCGCTGTTGTCCAGTCCGCTCTGCTCGCGCCAGACCTGCATGACACGGCGCGCCACGGCGGGTTGCAGACGCTTGCCGCGTAACCCCACGAAGAGCGGCGCCTCCGGGGCCGGGCAGGGGTGCTGGCTGCGCCATAGGGTCAGTGCCTTGAGGACGTTTGGCAGAAGCGGCACAAGTCGCTCCCGCCCGCCCTTGCCGGTAACGCGCAACCCGGACTCCGCAGCACGGTCGCAGTCACGCAGATCGAGCGCCAATGCTTCGCCAATACGCAGGCCCGCGCCATAAAGCAGGGTGAACAGGGCTTCGTCGCGCGCGGCGCAAAGCGGGTGCTGCTCAAGGGCCGCAATATCGGAGGCCGCACTGCGTGCCATGTCGCGTGAGAGCGGGCGCGGCAGACGCTTGCGTGTCTTTGGTGCCTTGAGCTGGCGCAGGGCGCTGGCGCTGACCCCGTGCCTGATATGGAGATAGTGATAGAATGACCGTAATGCCGAGACCCTTCTGGCGCGCGAGCGGGCACGACCATCGGGCGTGCCTTTACCGCTTTCGGCTCGGTTCGTGTCATAGGCAAGCCACGCCCTGAAATCGCTTGTGCGCAAGGACGTAAAGGCGGAGAGATCGGGCTCCTGCCCCAGATGCTCGCCCAGAAATGCCAGGGCGGTCGCGACATCGTTGCGATAGGCCAGAACAGTGTTGGGGCGCGCCCGCTTTTCATGGGTCAGCCAGTCGAGCCATGAATCGAGACATTCATGCATCAGCATGACGGCGGACCTCGTCTCGGCTAAGAGGGCAGGGCAGAAGGGGGCGCTTGGGCAGCATGACAGAACCGAGCTTAGTGAAGCTGAAGGCAGATGGCGAGAGAGCTGTGCGCATCAGCGTTCTGCTGCCGCTGCCTTTTCCCACAGCCTTTGATTATCTCGCGCCTGAAGGCACAGTTGCGCCGGGTGACCTGGTCAGTGTGCCGCTCGGGCGACGTCAGGAGACCGGCTGCGTGTGGGACACGCAAAGCGACGTTCCCGCTGATTTTGCACCCGCCGCTGCACGCCCCATTGCGCTCACACGCCTCAAGCCGGTGCTGGGGCGCCTCGATATGCCTGCCATACCGGGTGATCTCAGGCGGTTTATCGACTGGCTGGCCGCTTATACCCTGACGCCGCCCGGCCTTGTGCTTGCCATGGCCATTCGCGCCCGTCACACCATGCCCACAAAGGTTCAACTCGGTTGGGTCAGGGGGCAGGCCGACCCGGCAGGGCTGCGCATGACGCAGGCGCGCCAGTCGGTGCTGGAGGCCGTCAGTGAGGTTCCCCTCTCTACCGCAAGCCTGACGGAAAAGACCGGCGTCTCGTCATCTGTCCTGCGGGGGCTGGCGGCAGCTGGATTGCTGCAGGAGGTCCCTCTGGTTTCGGCACCGCTATTTGCCACGCCGGACCCTGCTTTTCATCCTCCCCATCTTTCAGATGAACAGCAGGCGGCCGCGCATGTACTGGCCAGTGCGGTGCAGGGGCACAGCTTTGGCGTCACCCTGCTTGAGGGGGTGACCGGCTCGGGCAAGACCGAAGTCTATTTCGAGGCCATCGGCGCCTGTCTTGCGGCCAACCGGCAATGTCTCGTGCTGCTGCCCGAAATTGCGCTTTCCACGCAGTGGACAGATCGCTTTGCCAGACGCTTTGGTGTGCAGCCTGCGCTCTGGCATTCCGAACTGGGCGGCAAGAAACGTCGCGAGACATGGCATGCCATTGTCAAAGGTCAGGCCCCGGTTGTGGTGGGCGCACGATCGGCCCTGTTTCTGCCCTTCCCCGATCTCGGCCTGATCGTGGTGGATGAGGAACACGAGACAGCCTTCAAGCAGGAAGAGGGTGTAACCTATCACGGGCGCGATATGGCCATTGTCCGGGCGCGCCTGTCAGATGTGCCGGCCATTCTTGTTTCTGCCACGCCCAGCCTTGAGACGCTCACCAATGTGGAGCACGGGCGCTACCAGCACGTGGTGCTGCATAGCCGCCACGGCAACGCCACGTTGCCCGATGTGCGCCTTGTCGATATGCGCCGGGCGCCGCCCGAGCGCGGCCAGTTTCTGTCGCCTGCCCTGACAGACGCCATCAGCGCGACCTTTGCGCGTGAGGAACAGGCCATGCTGTTCCTCAACCGTCGTGGCTATGCGCCCCTCACCCTGTGCCGTGCCTGCGGTCATCGTATGGAGTGCCCCAATTGCTCGGCCTGGCTGGTCGAGCATCGGGCCCGGCAGATCCTGACCTGCCATCATTGCGGGCATCATGAGCCCTTGCCCGATACCTGCCCGTCCTGCGCTGCCGAATCCAGCCTCGTGGCCGTCGGGCCGGGTATCGAGCGCGTGCATGAGGAAGCGCGGCTGCATTTTCCCGATGCGCGTATTCTGGTCATGGCCTCCGATACGCTGGGCTCGCCCTCAGCGACGGCCGACGCAGTCAGGCGCATCAGCGATCGCGAGATCGACCTTGTGATCGGTACCCAGATTGTTGCCAAGGGCTGGCATTTCCCTGACCTCACTCTTGTGGGTGTGGTTGATGCCGATCTCGGTCTTGGCGGTGGCGACCTGCGTGCCGCCGAGCGCACGGTCCAGCTTCTTCATCAGGTGGCGGGTCGCGCTGGCCGTGCGGAAAAGCCCGGGACGGTTCTGCTTCAGAGCTATCTGGGGGATCATCCTGTCATGAAGGCGCTCGTCTCGAACGATTATCTGGCGTTCATGGAGCAGGAATCGGCGCAGCGAAAGCCCGGTTTCTGGCCGCCCTACGGGCGTCTGGCTGCGGTCATAGTCAGTGCGGATTCAGCCGAGGCCGCTGATAAGGTTGCCAATCTTCTGGGCGCACGTGCCCCGGAAGGCGCCGGTATCCAGGTGCTTGGCCCTGCACCGGCCCCTCTCGCTATTCTGCGGGGTCGCCATCGGCGTCGCCTCCTGCTGCGTACCCGACGCAATGTGGCGGTTCAGCCCATCCTGCGGGCATGGCTCGATGGCGTGAAACTGACGAGCCATGAGCGCATCGATATCGATATCGACCCGATTTCGTTTCTCTAGAAAGGAAGCGTTTCGACGGACTTATCGGCATTGGGGCGCTGCCCCAAACCCCGCCAAAGGACAATTGTCCTTTGGAAACCTGCTTACTTTGACGCGGGGGTTGAAGGGGTGTGCCCCTTCGCGGGCGCAGGGGAGCGCCCTGCTGAGGCCGGGCACCCCCGGCATCGCCCTCGCCCGGTGAGAAGACTTGTCACCCCCGGGCGAGGGCGAGGGAAGGAGTAAAAATCAGGCGGACTTGTCTTCGCGCTTGGGCTTGATGGCCTTGACGACAAAGGTCACGATGGCGATCACGGCGAGGAGGTGCTGCAGATGGGGACGCAGCTTCTTGGGGCCGAACATGCTGAGAAAGGTCAGGCCACCCAGGATGGCTTCCTTGGTCTGCGGCTTGGCCGAGCCGCACATCTTGCTGATGCAGCAGCCCTTTTTCTGGGCCTCGGGGGCCGTCAGTTCGGTAACCTGAGCCTTGTTCTTCTTGAACATGATGTTCTCCTTTGACTTCGACATCTCATCAAACTGCATAATCAAGGCAGAGTTGAGATCGTGACGCGCTTTAAATGGCGCGTCCATCCAGTTGGGCCTGCAGCGCCTTCACACGTTTGGCACCACCGCTGGCCAGCGGATCGACCACAAGAAGCTGTCGGGCCGCCTGCAGGGCCGCCTTGAGATCGTGGCGTTCCTCCTCGACCTGCGAGAGCAACTGCCACGAAAGCGGGTCGTCAGGGTCTTTCTGCAAGGCAACGCCCAGATCGCTGATCGCCCCTTCGAAATCGCCCGCCGCATAGCGCACCCGCGCCCGGCCGCGACGGATGAATGGCTTGTCAGGCTGAAGCACAAGGGCGTTGTCGAGTGCCGCCTCGGCCTTGCGATAATCATGGGCCTTGAGGCTCGAATCCGCATTTTCCAGCAACAGGCGCGTGCTTGCAGAGAGGTTCTTCTGGCGCAGCGTCTCGGCGCGTCGTTCCAGAGCGCGGGCTTCCGTGGGCGTATGCGCCATACGCAGGGCCTTGTTCGTCTCCTGAAGGGGGTCAGGCTTTGGCGCGCTGGGGGGCTTGGCACCGGGAGAGGCCTTGGCGGAATCCGACTTGTCGTTATCTCGCATCGCGGGCGGCGTGCCTACAGACGCGTTTGGCTCTTTGTCTGCGCCGCTCGTGCTCGTCTTGTCGGGGATTGCCGGAGAGGTGGCAGCACTGTGCAGGCCGGGTTTATGGCCGGGCGCCGGGTGGCCGTCAGGCGATCCCCTGGCCGGGGAGAGGGCCAGAACGACAAAAGCCGCGCTGCCCAAGAGCAGACACGGCCTGACGACGGCCCCGCGAAGGGCCGTGTAACGCGTCAAAACGGGGCGAAAGCTCCGTTTCGGCATCAGCGGGGAATTAGCCCTGGCGAGCCTTCATGCGCGGGTTCTTCTTGTTGATGACATAGACGCGGCCACGACGGCGAACGACGCGGCAGTCCTTGTCGCGGAGCTTGGCAGATTTGAGGCTGTTACGAATCTTCATGATAATTTGCTTCCCGGGCCATGCAAGACGAACGGGCGTCGCGCCCGCGAGAGGTGGTCGGAATACTCATGGCTCCGGTCAGAGTCAACTCCCGACTGAGCCTCCACCCCATGAAACCCTTTATTTTGGGCGTTTTCAAAGGATGAAAACCCAATTATCCTGATTCCATGAAGAAAGCTCTGCCTGTTCTAGCCGCCCTCATGGTGGGTCTGCCCCTCTCGGCGCAGGCTGCGCCCAAGCCCAAGAACGATCCTGCCTCCGTGCTCAACCGGATTCTGGCCGTTCTCCAGACCGACCCGGACTCGGCCAGCGACAGCTGTGTGGAGGCGCTCAAGGAGCTGCACAAGACGCAGAAGATCGTGGCGAACCAGGACTCGGACAGCAACAATCAGGATGCGGCTGTAGCGCGCGATGTGCTCGAATCCGATTTTGAGGAGACGATCGAGGTTTGTGGCACGGATGCCCGGACGTTGTGCCGCACCAAGGGTGAGGCCGATCCCAAGCTCCCGGCCATGTGTGCCGCCATAAGGCCACGCCCCCAGGCCGATAGCGACGACTGATTATCGTCCCGGCCCCGTATGAAAGGGGCCGGGTTCCGGATCAGGGAGTCTGATCCGGCAGCGGGCGACGCGCCATGGCCCAGAGTGCGAAGCCATAGACATAGGCCACTTCTTCCAGCCGCTTGAACCGGCCCGATGAGCCCCCGTGCCCGGCATCCATATTGATACGGCACAGGAAGGGCCCGCCCGTGGCAACTTCACGGAGTTTCGCGATCCATTTTGCCGGTTCCCAGTAGGTAACGCGCGGGTCTGACAAACCACCCATCGCCAGAACCGGGGGATAGGCCACAGGTCGGATATTGTCATAGGGCGAATAGCTGGCAATCAGATCATACGCGTCACGGTCTTCCAGCGGGTTCCCCCATTCGGGCCATTCCGGCGGGGTGAGCGGCAGGGTGTCATCTGACATCGTGTTCAGCACATCGACAAACGGTACCTGGGCGGCAATGCCGGCGAACAGCTCCGGGGCAAGATTGGCGACCGCCCCCATGAGCAACCCGCCTGCAGAACCGCCATGCGCCACGATACGCCCGGCCTGTCCGTAGCCCTGCCCGACCAGATGATGGGCGCAGGCCACGAAATCGGTAAAGCTGTTGGGTTTGTGTTTGCCGCGACCCTCAAGAAACCAGTTCCAGCCCTTTTCCGAGCCGCCACGGATATGCGCTACGGCATAGACCCAGCCGCGATCGACAAGGCTGAACACCGAAGTGCTGAACCCGGACTCCATCGAGATACCGTAAGACCCGTACCCGTAGAGCAGGAGGGGAGCTGTTCCATCGCATGGGGTGTCCCGGCGCTTGAGAACGGTGACGGGCACCTCTGCGCCGTCAGAGGCGATGGCGAACAGGCGATGGGTCTCGTAAAGGGACGGGTCATGACCCGAGGGGATTTCACGAATTTTCTTCAGGCTCTGCTCGCCTGTGCGCATATCGAGATCGTACCAGTGTGCGGGCGTGGTCGGTGATTCGTAGATATAGCGCAGGATGCTGTCGTCATATTCGAGAAAGCCCAGCAGGGTGAGGTCGAAAGCGGGTTCCTTCATGCCGATCGTGCGGACCTTCGTGCGGATATCGCCCTGATCGGTATCGTTCCCGGCACGGTCCCCCGCAGCGCTCTCTGACACGACATGAATCTCGATATTGCCGTTCACCCGTTCCGCCCAGGCGAGATAGCCCCGACACGCTGCGGCACCCAGCAGGAAGCGCCCTGGCTCATGCGCGAGGAAAGGCGTCCAGTTTTCTCTCGATGGCGACTGGTCCGGCGCCTGCATGAACTGGAAATCGACTGCCCCTTCCGCATTGGTGAGAATGATGAAACGGTCATTCCAGTGCGTGAGGGTATAACGCTCGCCCCGCTTGAGGGGCGAGGCGATGCGGGGGGGCTGTGTCGGGTCGCTGGCAGGGATCAGCAGCGTCTCGTTCGTGTCATGATCGCCACGTTCGATCAGGATCCATTGGCGTGACGCTGTGACCGACAGGCTCAGGAAAAAGCCTGAATCGGGCTCATCGAACACAAGAACATCCTCGCCGCCTGCAAGCGGACGACGATAGACGCGCGAGGGCCGTCCGTGGTCATCACGGTAGATCCAGAACAGCCAGGCACTGTCGGGCGAGATCACGAAGCTGCCCGCGGCACTCTCGACAGGAGGAGCAAAGGTATCACCGGTGGTCGTATCGATGCTGTGCAGGCGATAGACCTCTGACCCCTGCGTATCGGCGGCATAGACAAAGACCCGGTGGTCATCGGAATGACGGACACCAGCCAGGGCGAAATAGGCGTGGCTTTTGGCCAGCGCCTCGACATCGAGCAGGACCTGATCCTCACCGCCGGACCGGGGGCGGCGCAGATAGACCGGATGCTGTGCATCTTTGGCGAAGCGGGAAAAATAGAGCCATGTCCCATCGGGCCAGGGAACGGAATCTTCTGCTGGAGGGATACGGCCGATCAACTCCTGAAGCAGCGCGGCGCGCTCTGGCGCCACATTGGCCAGGCAGTGCTCGGTATAGCTGTTTTCCTCGCGCAGGGCTTCGGCGATATCCGTGCGGAGCAGGGACGGATCACGCAGGACTTTCTGCCAGTTCTCGTCCTTCATCCAGGCGTAGTCATCCTGCCTGACCCGTTCGAGCTGGGTAATGGTGTGCGGTACGCGCCGTGGCGAGGGAGGAATCATGGCAGGACCTCAGTCTGGAAAAACAAAACCTGTACCAGAGTGCGGCAGAATGGAGCGCACCTCAACGTCCCCATGATGAAGCGCCGAAGTTTCGATAGGGGAATAAACCACTTAGCGCCTCACATGTTAGGAAAGCACACGTCCTTCATCCCGATATACTTTCGGGAAAGCGCGTTTTAACAGGCTCCGCTTGCAAGAGACGGGTCTGAAAAAGAGCAGAAAAAAAGGATCGCTTTCATGTTGTCTCGTCTTTGTCTCGGTCTGACCGCCGTTGCTGGCCTTACTTTCGCTGGCGCCTCTGCGCATGCGCAGCAGGCTCCCGTGCCGTCCGTCGCACCAGGAACGCAGTCCACCGTGATGCCTGCCGGGTCCATTCCTGTTCATCGTGATGGCGCTCCGGATGCAGCCAGTCACGTCATGCAGGCCGTTGGTGGCAGCGGCGTGAGCAACACGGTAGCGACCGCCAGCACGCCGGGTGTTCTCGATAATTACGGTCTGCCCTCGCTCGATGCGGCCAAGGCCGGGAATCTCGCTGGCCTCGCCAGCTATTGTGTGCGTAACCACCTGGTGCACGGCAACACCCTGCGCGTTGTAGGCCGCAAGTTGGCTAAGCGCCCCGATGTGCAGAACGACCAGTACTACTCGCTGGGTGGTCAGGGCCTGCTGCAGAGCAACACCAACGTTCCCTTTGATGTCTCGACCCTCGATCTGAGCCATCGTACGCAGCTTTGCGCCCAGGTCCGTCAGCGCGGGCAGGATTTCAAGTAAGCGCCTGCTACGATCGAACGACAAAAGGGGTCAGCCGCAAGGCTGGCCTTTTTTTGTGGCCTGCCGTTATGGAGCGCTACCCGAGACCATGCCTGAAGGCAGGGATCTTTCGGGACTTTGGCAAATGTGGTGTGGGGATTGGAGGGGTTCATCCCTACATGGGTGCGGGGTAGAGCCCCGTGGGAATAACACCGGAACAGGCATTATTCCCATCAACCGTGTTCAGGCAGGAAGGCCGAGAATGAGGTCCAGGCCTTCTGCGCTGCACAGGACAGAGGCCTTTTCCTGCCGGGACAATGTAGCGAGAGCACTGTCCACGGAAGCTGCTTCGCGCAGTTTCAACAGGCCGACCAGCAGATTGGCGTCGATAGCGGCACCGGGCTGGCGGGCGACCGGCAGGGCGCGACGATGCTCGGCGGCGAGGGCCGGATTGCTGCGCAGGGCCGCGAAGGCCTCGGCCGGGGGACGATCAGGCATGGCTTCGGCCTGGGTGCGACGCAGATCGTTCTCGGCGGCGAGCTTCAGGATGGGCGGCAGGTTGGTCTCTTCGGGAATGAGCAGGAGTCCCCAGCTTCTGAGCCACAGACCGACATCACGGCTTGCGGTCATGGCGGCCAGAGGAATGGCCAGCGCCAGACCAAGCAGAACCGGCGTCATCCACAGGAAGAGCGAGAATGAGACCGACCAGGCCGCAGCGGCCATGACCAGACCATAGGCGGTATAGATCCAGTAGCCATGCGCCACTTCCTTGAGGGAAACGCGCCCGTCATCACGGTTCTGAGCATTCCAGCCGGAGTCGCGGCCGCGCAGGATCGAAATGACGCCTGAGGTGTGGATCAGCATCGCAATCGGCGCGATGAGACCGCCAATGAGCGTTTCCAGCAGGATGGAGGCTACCAGGCGGAGAACGCCACCACAGCTGCGCAGCATGGCGCGATCAAAGAGCGCTGCGATCAGGGCGAGCGCCTTGGGGGCGAGCAGAACGGCCATCGTGCCGATGAACACGTATTTGGCCTGTACCGGATCGACCTGCGGCCAGTGCGGATAGAGCGTCTTGGTATCACCGAAATATTCGGGCCGGTCGAAATGGGCCTGAAGCGAGATCAGGATACCGAACATGAGGAACAGCAGCCACAGCGGCGAGGTGATATAGGCACCGATGCCGACCATCATGTGCATGCGGCTCATCCAGTGCAGACCGCGTGACAGAACGATCTTGCCATGCTGGAGATTGCCCTGACACCAGCGGCGGTCACGGATGGCGACATCGGTGAGCGAGGGCGGGCTTTCCTCATAGGAACCGAACAGACCCGGCACCATGTGAATGGCCCAGCCGCCACGACGCATCAGGGCTGCTTCGACAAAGTCATGGCTGAGGATACCGCCACCGAAAGGCTTGCGGCCCGGCAGGTGAGGCAATCCGGCCTGTTCGGCAAAGGCACGGGTACGAATGACGGCGTTATGCCCCCAGTAATTGCCTTCCGAGCCATGCCACCAGGCAATGCCGTGAGCGATCAGCGGCCCGTAAACACGCCCGGCAAATTGCTGCATGCGGGCAAAGAGTGTCTTGCCACCGATGATGACCGGCAGGGTCTGGATGAGCGCCACATTCTCGTGACGCTCCATGGCCGAGACCGTACGCACGATCAGGCCGCCATCCATCACTGAATCGGCGTCGAGGGTGAGCATCTGCTGATAGGCACCGCCGAAGCGTTTGACCCATTCTTCCAGATTGCCGGATTTACGATCGATGTTCTTGGGGCGGCGACGATAGAAAATGCGCCCCTGCCCGTTCACCGCCTGCACAAAGGCAAGATAGGCGCGCTCCTCGCGAACCCAGACATCAGGGTCTGTCGTGTCGGAGAGGATGAAGAAATCGAAGGCGTCGATACGGCCTGTCGCCACCAGACTGTCATGGATCGCACGCAGGCCTACGAGGACACGGTCCGGGTCCTCGTTATAGGTGGGCATGAGCACTGCGGTCCGGGTCATCAGCGCGGGCAGAGGGGTATCACGCGAGATACCAAGACCCAGACCCCCGTGACGCAGCACCGAGACAAAGCCGGCAAGCGAGGAGGTGAAGGAAAGCGAGATCCAGGCGCCGAGCACCACGAACAGCGCCAGAACGATGATGCCCAGCGTCGAGACGCCCATGCTGTTGAGCACGCGGTTCATCTCGAACGCCCCCCAGCCTGTCAGGGCAATGGCACCGCCAATGACCAGCAGGCGGCGCAACCACAGCAGGGAGGGCGTGGTGGGGGGATGACGGTCACGCCCGAAAGTCTCGGGACGCTGACGCATGTTCTGCGTCGGCATCTCGAGGGGCGATTCCGCCGGAAGCACGTCGAAGGGGGTGAAAGAGGTGGGAAGGGTGCTCACGGCGTCCAACGATACATCCATTTTTCGGAAATCGGCCCCTGCTCATTGGCAAGCTGGCACGTCAGTTCGGCCAGCTTGGCGCTGCCCGGATAGAATTCGAACGTCGTACGCCATCCCTTGATGTTCGGATTGGGTTCGACCACCACGTTCTTGATGGTCCCGGTCGAGGCCTGCGGTACGAGGTGGAAGGCTGCATTGGCGGGCAGGTTCTCGAACGGCTTGCCGGTGAAATCGATCACGAACATGCGGCCATCGGCATGATCGGTCACGGCGCCGACGCGTGTTGCGCCAATGCGGGCCAGATCGGTTGGCCAGGGCGTGTCCCAGCCCCAGTACATGCGATAGGTGTAGCCGTATTCGTGTCCGGCCTGCATGGGCTGCTTGGGGCGCCAGAACGACACGATATTGTCGTTCACCTCGTTGGGTGTCGGAATCTCGACCAGATCGACAGCCCCTTCGCCCCAGTCACCGATGGGTTCGATCCAGAGCGAGGGGCGCTTTTCGTAGTTCAGCGCGAGATCTTCGAAATCATGGAATGCGCGGCGGCGCTGCATAAGGCCAAAGCCATGCGGGCTCGCATCCTGGAAGGCCGAGAACTGGAGATCGACGGGGTTGTTCAGCGGGCGATAGAGCTGCCCTCCCGTGCCGGTCCACATCTGGAGTGCTTCGCTGTCATGGGCGCCGGGGCGCCAGTCATCGACATGATTGCGGTTATTGGCATCGAAATAGAACATGCCGGTCAGGGCTGCCACGCCGCCTTCGGTGATGTCGGTGCGCGGATAGAAGCTCGACTGCACATCAAAGACCGTTGTGGCGCCCGGACGAATGGTGAAGCGAAACGCGCCAACAACTGAAGGGCTGTCCATCAGGGCATGGATGACGACCGAGTCGACGCCGGGCTTGGGCTTTTCGAGCCAGAATTCACGGAAGAGGGCGAATTCCTCGCCCTTCGGGTCGCCCGTGCCATTGGCAAAACCGCGGGCGGACAGGCCGTAATTTTGTCCCTTCGCCACAGCGCGGAAATAGGATGCGCCGAGAAACACGGCACATTCTTCCATCACGTTGGGGGTGTTGATGGCATTGCGCAGACGCAGGCCGGAAAAGCCGAGATCATCGGTCACGCGCAGCATCGGGTCGGGATAGCTGAACATGTCAGGGTCGTAGACGATCGGGCTCGACTGTCCGTCCACAACCTCATTCATGTTGATACGCGGGCGGTACAGGAAGCCACGCGGGAAGAACTCGACGTCAAAGGCAAGGTTCTGGCCGTGCCAGAGCGCACGCTCTTCCTTGTAGGTGATGCCGCGGAACTGATCGAAGTTCAGATTGTCGATGGCGCTGGGGAGAGTCTGCTGCGGCGCCTTGTAGGCGGATTTCGACAGGTTCTGCGCGATCTGCCGTACCGTGTTGTTGTCGAACGGGGTCGGCTTCGGAGCAGCAGCAGGCGCTGCCCGGGCAATTTTGCTGGCCCCCAGTATCGAGAGGCCAGCACCGATTTTAACAAGATCGCGACGCAGCACTATGACTATCTCCGGCAGACCCGGCTAAATGCCGGGTGATGTCTGATTTTCCTAACGCCCATAAGTTACTTTGGGACACAGGAAAACTCGCCTGCCTTAGAAATCTGTCATGAGTGCGGCTTTCGCGCATCCTTTTCAGATGGAGAGAGCGGCCTTTACGCCTTTTTCCCTGATAACCTTGCGTAGTTCGGTCACTTTTTCGTCAAGTGCGGCATGGTCAAGCTTGCGCCAGCCATCGAAGGCCGGGAGGGCAAACCCGGCTTCGTAATCGTCGCTCCTGGCGATTTTCCATGTGTCATCGGTGAAAGTCGGTTCGATCGGCTCGAATGTGCCGCCCTTCTCGTTCTTGCCGCGAAGCATTTCAAGATAGGCAGCCAGACCATAGGCAACACGATCGAGCTCGCGCTTGTCCTTCAGGAGGTTCTGGATGGTGGCGGTCCAGAACACCTGCACTTTCGATGCGCCATCACTGCCGATACGCAGGTTCTGGTCTGCCATGGCCGGGTTGGAGAAGCGCGAGATGACCGATTCCTTATACTTCTCAAGGTCTTCACCCGGTGCGGCCTTCAGGGTCGGGATGACATCCGTGTCGAGGTAGGTCTCGACCAGCTTGCGCAGATCGGGGTCATTGATCGACTCGTCGATATGATCATAGCCAAGGAGCAGGCCCGAGAAGGCCAGGAAGATATGCGATGCGTTGAGCATACGGATCTTCATGAACTCATAATCGGTCACGTCATCGACCATCTGCACGCCGACCTTTTCAAGGGCGGGACGTCCATCGGCAAATTCATCTTCGATCACCCACTGGGTGAAGTCTTCCGCCACCAGCGGCAGAAGATCATCCAGACCGCTCTCCTTGTTCAGGCGGGCAGCGATGTCTGCCGAGACCGTCGGTGTGATGCGATCGACCATGGCGTTGGGGAAGGTGGCGTTGGCCTCGATCCAGCTTGCGAGCTCCGGGTCACGGGCGCGGGCATAACCAAGGAATGCCTTGCGTGCAACGTTGCCGTTATGACGCAGGTTATCGCAGGACATGATGGTGAAGGCGCGATTGCCCGCGTCGCGGCGGCGGCGCAGACCCTCGACCACATAACCAAAGATCGTGGACGGTGTTTCCGGATTGGCCAGATCGCGCTGGACGGCCTCGTTGTCGAGCGCGAATTCACCCGAATGCTCATCGATGTTGTAGCCACCTTCTGTAATCGTCATCGACACGATCTTGATGGCCGGATCGGCGAGATATTCCAGAACGGCTTCCTGCTTTTCAGGAGCAAGGAGATAGTCGCGCAGGGCGCCAATAACGGTGCGCTTGCTCTCGCCCGAGGGGGCCGTTTCGGTCAGGGAGAACAGGCAGTCCTGCTGCTTGAAATCCTCGGCCTTCTTCTTGGAACGGTCGCCGGAGGTCAGGCCGACACCGATGATGCCCCAGCCCTGCTGACCGGGCAGAGCGAGCGCCTTGTCGACATAATAGGCCTCATGGGCACGGAAGAAATTGCCGACGCCAAAATGCAGGATTCCGGGCTTGATGTCCTTGAGATCGTAAGACGGAGAGGCCACGCCTGTCGGCAGGTGCTTCAGGGTCTCGCGGGTGATCATAAGCTTAAATCCCTTTTTGTTGCTTCAGGAGCGCCATTTCTGAACGACACAAAAAGACCAGATTCAGCCCTGCACGTCAAAAAGCGCAGGGTGCAACCCGGCCCAAATCACCCCAAGCAACGTTACAGGGGGAGCACAAGTTCAACCTGATCTGTGCAGGCGCTCCCTGTCTGGGGCTTACTTGCCGATCATGTCTCTCAGGTCTTTCGCCCGGCTTTCGGGCGTGCTCATCAGCACGTCTGTGGCGCGGCGCATGTCCTGGCGCAGCAGGGCAATGACGAAATGCATTTCGGGCAGCGCATCCTGCCCGAGCGTCGGCAGTGCGCTCAGAACGTCTTCCCGTCCCGGGCGATAGGGTTTCTCATGGGCCTTGCCCGCAGCATGGATTTCGCAGCGCCGGGCGAGAGAGCGATAGGCATGGCTCAGACCGGTATGCAGCCCGGCCACGCCAGAAAAGCCGCCCCTGTCCTTGCCCGCATTGATGGCACGGGCCACCAGCATGGTATCACTGAGCATACGGCGCATCAGGGCGGGCAGAACGGTCAGGATCGGGTGGCGTTTTTCGAGCAGCCCCCAGTTTTCGCGATAGGCTTCTGCCACACATTCATTGATCACCAGCAGGTTGCGGGCGCAATGATCGTTGCGGGCTTCGAGTTCGCTCCACATTTCCTGCCGTCGCAGGGCCGCCTGAAGCAGCTCGTCCATCTCGCGGAACATGCGCCCTGCGGTGAGGAAACCGCGCCGCCGCGCACTGGCATGAAGCACCACGAAACTCACAACCAGGGCGACGATCACACCAAGGAAAATGGCGGTTAGTCGCTCGGTCAGCGGCCAGTACGGGTTCGCGCCATGAGAGGGCAGAAGATAGACGATCATCAGTGTCACCCCAGCAAAGCGCAGCGAGGGGCGAACCGCCGCCATATAGGCCAGCGGTAGCAGGGCGACGCAGAAGATAGGCCAGTAGAAACCCAGAATAAGCCGCGCAGTGATGGCCAGTGTGCCAACGACGGCACCGACCAGCGTGCCGATAATCTGGTCGCGCGCCGTGGAAAAAGTCTGGTCGATACTCGACTGGGTGACGATCAGCGCCGTGATCAGGGCCCAGATCGTCTCGTCCAGCCCGGTGGCTTCACCGATGATCCAGCACAGGGCCACCGCAACGAGGGTTCTGACCATCTGCCGCCACGGGGCCTCACCATCCTCGCGCGCCCGGAGCAGTGAGGCAAAGGGCATAGATCAGTCTCCGGATAGCGGCAGCGGCACCCAGCGCAGCCCGTCCTGACCCTGAACGAGCAGGAGGACGGTATGTTTCTTCTGCTGGCGTGCGCGTGCCAGTTCCTTTGACAGGGCGTCCGGTGAATTCACGGCCACCTGCTGCACTTCCGTCACCACGTCGCCCGGCTGAAGGCCGCGCGTATCGGCAGCACCATCGCGCGTCACATCGGTTACCACCACGCCCCGCTGTGAATCCGAAAGGCTGTATTTGCTGCGTGTCTCGTCATCGATGGCAGAGAAGGTGACGCCCAGATCGGCCAGGGCGAGCTTGCTGGGGCCTTTGACCTTGGCATCGCTTGGCGGCATGTCCGGCGCCTCGGGTGAGGGTTTGACCACCAGGGTGACATCCATCGTCTTGCCCTTGCGCCAGATGCCGAACACCGTCTTGGTGCCGGGCGCGATTTCGGCCACGAGGCGTGGCAGGGCGTGGCCATCGATGGGTTTGCCATTGAGCGCGGTAATCACATCGCCTGTCTGCAGCTTCGCCGCAGAAGCCGGGCCCTTGGGGTCGATACCGGCAATCATTGCGCCCTTTTCGGGCTTGAGGCCGATGCTGTCGGCAATTTCATGTGTCACGTTCTGCACGCGTACGCCAATCCAGCCGCGCGACACATGGCCATCACGGCGCAACTGATCGATCACGCCACGGGCATCATTGGCCGGGATGGCAAAGCCGATACCGATGGAGCCGCCACTGGAGCTGTAGATGGCCGTGTTGATGCCGATCACCTGCCCATCGAGATTGAAGAGCGGACCGCCGGAATTGCCCCGGTTGATGGAGGCATCGGTCTGGATATAGTCGTCATACAGCCCGTGATTGATATCGCGACCACGCGATGAAACGATGCCGCTGGTGACCGTGCCGGAGAGGCCGAACGGATTGCCGATGGCCAGAACGCGGTCGCCCACGCGAGCCTTGTCGCTATCGCCGAAGGACACTGTCGGGAAGGGCGTCTTGCTCTCGATCTTGATCACGGCCAGATCGGTCCGGCTGTCGCGCCCCACGATCTTTGCAGGAAGCACCGTGCCATCCTGAAGGGTGACGGAAACCTTGTCCGCATCCTTGATGACATGGTTGTTCGTGACGATGAATCCGTCAGGCGAAATGATGAAGCCCGAGCCCAGCGCCTGCATCTTGCGTGGCGGATCGGAAGGCGAGGGGGAGCGATTCATGTAATCGTGAAAGAATTTCTCCATCGGCGAGCCGGGGGGAAATTGCGGCACCTGCGGTCCGTCATCGGGGCTGGCGTCCGGACCGTCATCGTCGTCATCATCCTCACCCGGCTTCAGCGTGGCTGAAATCGAGATGTTCACCACCGCTGGCAGCAGACTGGCTGCCAGATCGGCCAGGGAGTCCGGCGCCGCATGAACGCTGCGTGCAAGAGCCGCCGGCGCAGCTGCTGCGGGTGCGGCCGGTGCCGGCGCAGGGTCGGCAAAGGCGGAGGAGGCGGCGGAAACCCAGCCGCCCATCAGGGCGGCAAGAACGAGGCGATGTTTCATGGCGCTAGGCTAACGCAAATCAGGGGTTTGCGTCACCTATCTCCGCGCTGCGATCTTTCTTCTCTTCCGCCCGGGCTTCCTTGCGTGTTTCGCCCGCCATTAGAGCGGCCTGACGGCGATGGCGATCAAGCCAGACCGACAATCCATAGACCCCGAGGAAGCCAAGCACATTGACCAGAATCTGGATGACCCAGCCATCGCCAAAACTGTTCATCACCAGTCGGGCAAACAGGTCGAGAATGGTCCCAAAGCTGAACACCTCAAGCGAATGACGCCCCAGCAGCGCGAGACCCTGCCCGATGCGTGTTTCCGAAAGGCGCGTGGCCGTTACGGAGGACTGGACAAGCAGCAGAATGGCCAGAGCGTCGGTCCAGCGCCAGATGGCTAGATCGGACTTGTCGGCCTGCGGCACGACGGAAAGCGGCCTCAGGCTGGGCAGGTTCCAGCTTTCATAGGGAAAGCACTCAAGCGCGCCGAACAGCAGATAGGCTCCGGCAAGGCATTTGGCCCAGAGGGGGCCCGGTAGATTGCCCTCGCGTTTGCCCGCCATGATGGCAGCCAGCATGCCAAGGGTGAAAATGAACTGCCAGGCCAGCGGGTTGAAATACCAGCCATCGGGGTCAAGCCAGTTGGGCAGATTGAGCGTGGGGTCGCTGTTGATCAGCCCCCAGAGCGCAAGACTGACCCCGCCCAGCAGCCATGGCGAGATCTTCCACAGAAAGACCAGCAGCGGAAAGGCCAGAAGCAGCACGATATAGAGCGGCAGGATGTTCAGATTGTTCGGCAGGGCCTGGAGGCTGAGGACGCTCCAGATCCACTCATGGCCATGGGCCAGTTCGGGCTCCAGAAAATCCACGGGCACGGGGTAATAATGCCGCCACTGGCGTATGGTGAAAACCGACACCAGCAACATGACCATCTGGAACAGATAGAGGCGCCAGCATCGGCGCACGATGCGCTCGATACCCATGACCCATCCACCCGTCGGCGGCCCGCGCAGGATCAGGCGGCCATAGGCCAGCCACGAGGCATAGCCCGCCAGCAGCACAAAGATCTCGGCTGCGTCGGCGAAGCCGAAATTGCGCAATGTGAAGCGGTTGAGCACATCCTGTGGCGCATGATCGGCCAGCATCATCAGCAGCGCGATGCCGCGCAGGGCATCGATGCGATGGTCGCGCTTCTTGCGTTTAGGGGTGGCGTCGGTTGTGGCCTCGCTCATGCCTGTCATGCTCTCCTGCCCGGACGACCCGGGCGCATCTGCTCCGGTATTGACCTGCTCATACGCGCAGATGGTTGCGCGATCCACTTCCCGCCATGTTAAACGGGAGGGATAAGGCCCGGCCCCGTCGCCAGAAGCGCCCCGTCGCCAGAGGACAACCATGACCGATTTTGAAAAACCCGCCAACGAGGAAGACCAGCGCAGGATTCTCGAGACCCTGCGTCTGGTTCAGGATGAAGCCGGCACATCCAATGTCCTGAGCTTTGCCTCGCTTGAAGGTGTGGCGGTGCGTGATGGACACGCCCATGTTTCTCTCGCCACGTCGCGCGAGGATGCGGCGCGTATCGAACCCCTGCGTCCCCGTGCTGAAGCTGCTCTTGCGCGTCTCCCTGGTATCTCGCGCGCAACGATTATCCTGACGGCTCATCGTGCACCGGGCAAGGCTGCGCCCCAGCCTCAGGGGCACCGCCCCTTCCAGCTCGAGCAGCCCGCCAACAGCCCCGGCCATCCTCAGCCCATGCGTCCCGATGGCAAGGCCCTGCCCCAGGTGCGCGCCATTATTGCCGTTGCCTCCGGCAAAGGCGGCGTGGGCAAATCAACCACTGCCGTCAACCTTGCGGCCGGTCTGGCCAAGCTCGGGCTGCGTACCGGCATGCTGGACGCCGATATCTATGGCCCCTCCCTGCCACGCATGCTTGGTCATTCCGCCAAGCCTGCGCTGGAAAATGGCAAGATCATTCCAGTTGAAGCCTGGGGCATGCACGCCATGTCCATCGGGTTTCTGGTGGATGAACAGCAGGCCATGATCTGGCGCGGCCCGATGGTCATGGGGGCCATCGGCCAGTTTCTGGGCGACGTGGCGTGGCCCGCCCTCGATGTGCTAGTGATCGACATGCCGCCGGGTACAGGTGACGCCCAGCTGACCATCGCCCAGAAGCTCAGCCTGCGCGGTGCCGTGATCGTTTCTACCCCTCAGGACATTGCCTTGCTGGATGCCCGCCGCGGGCTGACCATGTTCGAGCGCATGAATGTGCCGCTGCTCGGTGTGGTCGAGAACATGTCCTATTTCTGCTGCCCCAACTGTAACCATCGCACCGAGCTGTTCGGTCATGGGGGTGCGCGGGCCGAAGCCGAAAAGGCCAATGTGCCGTTCCTTGGCGAAATTCCGCTGCTGGCCGATATTCGCATGAGCGCCGACGCCGGCACGCCGATCATCCTCTCCTCGCCCGACAGCGAGGCCGCACAGGCCTATACCCGGCTGGCCCGTGCCGTGGCGGATAGTCTGCGTCTGGAGCCAGGCGCTTGAGGCGTCTGTCTCTCGCCCTGCTAGTCGGTGGTCTGGTGCTTGTGGGGTGCGGCCCCCGCAAGGTGGCCCATCATGGCTACGCCGCCGATGGCTATGGGGTGATTGATAATTCCCCTCATCTGCCGCCGCCAGATACGCTCTGGCAGCCGGCCAGGCCTGCACAGTAAGCGGATGTATGGGGCGCTGCCCCATGCCCCGCCAAAGGACGATCGTCCTTCGGGAACCCACCTGATTCAAGACGGGGATTGAAGGGGCTTGGCCCTTTGCGGGTGCAGGGCAAAGCCCTGCACACTGCCCGGATAGTCAGTGAGCCGGTGTTACTGCCGGGGTCTGTTCGCCGGTTTTTTCGGTAACCGAGACATCGCCATTGACGGTCCGGTTGAGTACGGAAAATGACACGGCATCCATTGTCGTCACATCAACGTCATCGCCGGTCTTGAGGCTGTTCAGCAGGGGCTGAAGCGCCTTCTGACGCACAGTGATAGTGCGTGTGATATCAGCATGATCGATGATCGTTACCTTATGGGCAGCCGCATCGACGGTCACGACCTTCACGCGCTGACGCTGGAACGAGACGAGCGTGCCATGCGGGTGGCGACGGGCATAACCCTTGGCGGAGGACACGGTCGATTCCGGCAGGGGCGTGCCGGGTGCGGCGATATCGGCTGCCATCGTCTGGAAGAAACGGACCGAAATCTGGTCTCCAGCTTCAAGATGGGGAAGGTTTTTCGCATCCTTGGGGATGGTGAGGTTGAGCAATCCGCCCTTCTTGTCACGCAGCAGAACGGTACGTGTTTCCGGATCGATCGTCTCGACCGTTGCGGTCATGCTCTGGTTGCCCGTGATCACGGCCTGTGCAGCCGCTCGGGAGATAGGGAGCGTCGAAGCCGGTGCAGCGAAAAGAAGGGCAGTCAATGCAGGGCGCAGCAAACGACGGGTCATGCGCGTTGTCCTCGAAACCATGGGAGCGTTCTTGTCCTTCTTGGGTGTCAGTCAGAGCGAAATGGTCGACTGTTCCATCTCATCGGCAAGAGAGACGGACTGGCTCAGGCTGCCCCATGTTGCGCTTCATGAAAAGGGGGCGTGAGGCATGGGTGGTCAGCCTTTTGTGCAATTCACCGATAGGTTGCACAGTCCCGATCGGGTAGCTGCTGCCCCGGCCAGAAGCGGGCGCTTCTGACAACGATCGTTGTCATGTCGCGCAAGGATCGGGCGCGAAAACCTTCGAGGCAGTGCAAGGCAGTCTGGCAAGAGAGCGTTCGTTTCGGCATGAATACGGGTTATGTCCAATCACTCAACCCACTCTGCCCTGCGTTATGGCCTGTTGCTCCTGCTGACTTGGGGGAGCACCGCTATCGTCACAGGCTCGGGCAAGGCAGCGCCGCTGCAAGGCGCCGATAAACCCTCACCGCAGACCGGGCAACGAGACGAGCATGTAATTGTGCATGGTCGTCAGGCGTCCGGTATGGGGGCTGATTATGGCCGTCATGATGCGTCTCTTGGGCCGTTGGGCACGCGCTCGCTGCTGGGCACGCCTTTTTCCATCATGGCGGTTCCACGGGATGTGATTGTGAACCAGCAGGCGCGCAATGCGAATGATCTGGTGCAGTACCTGCCTTCGGTACAGCTTGAAATGCGGGGAGACCCCAATACCAGCCGCCCGCAATCGCGGGGCTTCGAAGCGGATGTGATCGCCAATTCCCGTATGGACGGGCTCAATATGGTGATCACGACGCCTTATGCTGCCGAAATGTTCGATTCCCTTCAGGTGCTCAACGGGTTGTCGGGCGCGCTGTACGGACCGCAGAATCCGGCGGGGACATTCGACTATACGCTGAACCGCCCCACAGATCACGCTCGCGAGCATCTGGTGTTCGGAGTGGATTCGGCGGGTGCGCCCCTGGAGTCACTCGATGCATCAGGGCGGGTGGGACATGGGCGATGGTTTGGCTATCGTGTGACGATGCTCAACCAGTCTGGCACGACCTATGCCCCCGGTACGCATCTGCGACGCGGGCTGATTGCCGGAACCTTCGATTTCAGGCTCGACAACCGGACGACGATCCAGATTGACGCCAGCCAGTACAGCTATGCCCAGCGTGGTTATGCCGGAGGGTTCACCTTTGCCACGGGGCTTTCCTTGCCCAAGGCACCCGATCTTTCGCAGCAGGGATATGGCCAGGATTTTGCGGGTTATAACGCGTCAACCAATACGGCGCTGGCCAAGGTCACTCACACATTCAACGAGAACTGGTCGCTTACGCTGCGCGGCCTGTATCAGGATGCCTGGCGCAACGTCTTCGGTGTCACCAATGCCTTGCTTGACGATACGGGGCGATATCGCACCACCATAACGGCAGCAACGACCGCCAATGATTTCCGGGTCTGGTCGAACCTCGCCTATGTCAATGGCCGGTTCCACACCGGGCGTTTTGCGCACCAGCTGGTGCTGGGCTCGAACGGTTACAGCATGGGCAATTTCAATCCGACCGCGGGGGCGAGCACGATACTGGGAACGGCCCGTATCGGGGCCCCGATCGTATTCACAGGGACGCAGCCTTATTTCTCGGGGCGTTATCAATCCGCGTCGATCCTGACACAATCCCTCCTTCTGGGAGATACGATGGCGCTGAACCACCATTTTTCCATCATGGCGACACTTGGCTGGAGCTGGCTCGACACGACGAGCCGCAACCGCAATGGCGTCACGACCGCCGCCTATAACGCCTCTGGTGTTTTTACCCCCATGACGAGCCTGATCTATCGGCTTGACGAGCACACGAGCTTTTACGGCACCTGGGGGCGGTCTGTTCAGGCGGGACCGGTTGCCCCGGCGTCGAGCCGGAATGCCAATGACGTGCTCGCACCGCTGCGCTCAGAAGAATATGAGGTGGGCGCAAAATACCGCCCTTCGTCGGGGGTGATGCTGAGTGCCGCGGCTTTTCGTATGACGCGTGGTTTTGCCTTCACCGATCCGGTGAGCAGCCTGTATCGCGAGGCGGGAACACAACGCAATTACGGCGTCGAGGGGCAGGTTGCAGGGCGGGTCAGCGATGGGCTGAGTGTCATAGGGGGTGTCACCTGGCTTGATGCGCAGGTTGGCAACACAGGCTCTGCACTGACATCGCACAAGCAGGTTGTGGGGGTGGCTCCGGTGCAGGCCAATATCCTGTTCGATTATCACCCCGGCTGGGCGCGGGGTGGCGCGGTCAATGCGAGCGTGCACGTTGTTGGCAGACGCGCAGCCGATAACGAGAACCGCAGTTTCGTGGCCTCGTTCACAACCCTCGATCTGGGTGCGCGCTATGGCTTTCACGTATATCGCGTGCCGATGGTCATTCGCTTCGGGGTCAGTAATGTAACCAATGCGCGATACTGGGCTTCGGTCTATCCGAGTTCTGTCGATGGCGGCACCAATGCCACGAATTCGGCAGTTGCCGGCTTGCCCCGGAGCTATCACGCAACGACAGAAATCGATTTCTGATGGTTGTGTTGCGATCGTTGTGTTCTGGCCGTCGCGCGTGTCAGCGCGATAGATTATGCTGCCAACCCGTCATGGTATCCCGGTTCTGGCGCAATTCTGCTGCGCCGCGCGCGACGGCAGACCATGCGGCATTGGCCAGTGCCTTGCGGCTGGGGAAGTCTTCTGGTGCCAGCGGCGCGTGAAGCAGGACAGTCGCCCGCTTGTTGCGTGTTTTCAAAAATTGCCAGACGTGAGGCCCCAGATCCATATCGCCATACCAGGCAAAGATGGCGCGTCGGGTGCGTGTGACGGGTAAACCCTCCAGCCGGTCATAAACCAGAGAGATAGGTTGTATGAGTGGCGTCAGTCCGGGCGGGTAGGAGGGCATATCTACGGGCGGTGCGTTTTTGGGCAGGCGGGGCAACTTCGCGATCGCGAAGAATGTGGACATGAAGGGCAGCACGCGTGACCCGTCCGAGGATGTGCCTTCAGGGAACAGGATCAGATTATCTCCCGTCGCAAGACGCGTGATCATTTCGTCTCGCTCACGCCCGGTTGTGCTCCGATTGCGGCTCACGAAAATGGTGCGCCCGATCTTGGAGACCAGCCCCATGATGGGCCAGCGTTCGATGTCGCCTTTGGCGACGAACACGGAATAGATCTTGGTTCCCAATACCGGGATGTCGAGCCAGGACGAATGGTTGGCGACATAGATAACGGGGCGCTCGCCCCGATCGCGTCCTTTTTGTCCGCCGACTGTGCCGACGGGGCTGCCAACGACCTGGATATCCAGATCAAGCAACTTGCACAGAACGCCCCAGATGACCCGCGTCCAGCGTATCTTGAGGACGCCGGGGATGGGGAGCAGTAAAGCCTCAAATCCCACTGAAAGCGGCACCCAGATGATGACCCCGGCCAGGCGGATGCCAGCACGAAGGGCCTCAACACGGCGGGTCAGCACGCTGGGCGCACGCGCGGGCGTAGGCTCCATCAAGATCGGGCGGGGCTGATGACGTGCGTGATTCTTGTTCGGTGCTTTGCTGCCCCGTCCTGATAGCAGTTTGGCGAGCCGGGCTCGGAAGTCTTTCGCACTCATGCAGTGTTCAATACTGTCAGGAGGCAAATGTGACAATCTCCTGACCTGCGATCCTCAGGATGATGACTGGTCAATACGTATTGATGGCAGCAGGACGCGCCGATCACGTTTTGTGCAGCGAAGCCTGGGAATGTTCCACGTGAAACATCGCCTTGTCCCATGGGTGCAGGTGGCGCTGGTGGTCACGTATTCTTTAGGGCGTCGCCTTGCGGTCTGCAGCCTGCCTCGTGCGTAGTGATGAGAAAGAAAGGTAAAAAGTAATGTCTGGTTTTGGCAATACCCCAGAAAACAAACCCTCCGGTGACAATGATCCGGGCGACATCTCGCGCAGCGATGAATTACCTGGCGGGATCTTCACAGGCGGGAGCTTTCCCGGAGGCGGTATTCCGGGCTTGCCACCCTTTACGCCCAAGCTGAAACCAAACTGGTTCATCGGCATCGGGGCCGCCCTCATCCTGCTTGGTGTGTTTGCCTTTCTCGATACTGTTGTGACCACGCTGGCGAGCATCGTCGTTATCGGCATGTTGATCATTTTCTCGGGGGTCGCCTATCTGGCGCAGAGTTTTGCCCATCGTGACGTGCCGGGGTCGCGGTTCTGGATTACTGCCCTGACGGGGTTTCTCTACGTTCTCGGTGGGATTCTTCTTATTCAGGAACCCGAGACGGGATCGCTGTTTCTGACAGCTTTCCTGGCCGGGTGCTTCATGGCCTCAGGCGTAATGAGGGGGCTCTGGGCGCTGGGACATCGTCACGTAGCCAATTGGTGGACGATGATTCTCAGTGCGGCAGTTGCCTTGTTTACCGGGGTGTTCATTTTCGTTACCCTGCCGTGGTCCGGGCTCTGGCTTATCGGCACATTCATTGCCATCGAGCTGATCTTCGGCGGTATCTCCGCAATGGCGTTCGGCATGTCGCTCAAGCGCGACGGGCAGTGATATCCCGCTATGACGGCGCATGAAAAAGGCCGCCCCGACACAGTGTCGGGGCGGCCTTTTTTTTCTTCAGTTCAGCTGTGCAAGAGCCGCTCAGTTCTGGCGAACGGCCTTGGCGATGTCTGCCAGCTGACCCAGCACGGACGGAACGCTTTCTGCGGTTGCCTTCCCATCCTTCAGCGTGCCGGCAAGTGTCGCGATCAAGGCTGAGGCAACAACTGCAGCATCACCCACCGAAGCCGCCTGCGCGGCCTGTTCCGGGGTGCGAATGCCAAAGCCAATAGCAACCGGCAGGGGGCTGACGGCACGAAGGCGCGGGAGCGCGGCTGCGAGTTCATCGGTGCTCGCGGTGCGCGTGCCTGTAATGCCGGTGATGCTCACGTAATAGATAAAGCCCGATGCGGTATCGAGCAGATAGGGCAAGCGGCTGTCGGGCGTGTTAGGCGCCACCAGCTGGATGATATCCAGCCCGCAGCGTTGCGCGTCTCCTGACAGAAGATCGCTCTCTTCCTTGGGAAGGTCGACAATGATCAGACCATCAACACCCGCCTTGGCGGCATCGGTGCAGAAGCGTGCAGGGCCGTAACTGTCGATGGGGTTGAGATAGCCCATCAGGATGATCGGCGTTTCATTGTCCGTCTCTCGGAAGGCGCGTACCATATCGAGCACCCCGGCCAGCGTGGCGCCTGCCTTGAGGCCACGCAGCGCGGCGGCCTGAATGGTCGGGCCGTCGGCGGATGGATCGGAAAAGGGCACACCGATCTCGATCAGATCGGCCCCTGCCGCGGGCATGCCCTTGAGCAGGGCGAGAGAGGTTTCCAGATCCGGGTCATAGGCCTGAAGGTAGGGAATGAGCGCGCCGCGCCCTGCTGCCTTGAGCGATTCAAAACGGGCCTTGATACGACTCACAGCGCAACTCCCAGATGCTCGGCGACGGTAAAGATATCCTTGTCGCCACGGCCCGACAGGTTGAGGACGATGATCTGGTCCGGGGACATTGAGGGGGCGATCTTCATGACATGAGCCAGACCATGCGCACATTCGAGCGCCGGGATGATGCCTTCGGTACGCGTCAGAAGCTGGAAGGCCTCCAGCGCCTCCTTGTCAGTCACACCCACATACTCGGCGCGTCCGATATCGTTCAGCCAGGAGTGCTCCGGCCCGATGCCGGGATAATCCAGCCCGGCGCTGATCGAATGGGCTTCGGCAATCTGGCCGAACTCGTCCTGCAGGAGATAGGTGCGATTGCCATGCAGCACGCCCGAGCGACCGCGGGAGATGGACGCTGCGGTAAAGCCGCTATCCAGCCCATGACCTGCTGCCTCGACCCCGATCAGGCGCACGGATTCATCGTCGAGGAAGGGATGGAACAGGCCCATGGCGTTGGAGCCACCACCAATGGCGGCCACCAGCACATCGGGCAGGCGTCCCTCGACGGCCATCATCTGCTCGCGCGTTTCGATGCCGATGATCGACTGGAAGTCGCGCACCATCTCCGGATAGGGATGCGGCCCGGCCACCGTGCCGACCAGGAAATATGTGTCATGCACATTGGCAACCCAGTCGCGCATGGCCTCGTTCATGGCATCCTTGAGCGTGCCTGATCCTGCCGTTACCGGATGCACCTCGGCACCGAGCAGATGCATGCGAAACACGTTGGGCTTTTGCCGCTCGACATCGACGGCGCCCATATAGATCGTGCATTTCAGACCGAACAACGCGCAGACCGTGGCGGTGGCCACGCCATGCTGCCCAGCGCCGGTCTCCGCCACGATGCGCGTCTTGCCCATGCGGCGCGCCAGAAGGATCTGGCCCATCACATTGTTGAGCTTGTGTGAGCCGGTATGGTTGAGCTCTTCACGCTTGAGATAGATTTTCGCGCCACCGAGTTCGTCACTCAGGCGCTTTGCATGCCAGAGCGGACTGGGGCGGCCAACGTAATCGCGGAAATAGTAATCCAGCTCGCGTCGGAATTCCGGGTCTGCCTTGGCTGTCTGGTAGGCATCCGACAGATCCTGCACCAGAGGCATGAGTGTTTCTGCAACGAACTGGCCACCAAAACTACCGAAGCGACCCCGTTGATCGGGGCCGTTGCGCAGGCTGTTGGGGCGGGGCGGGGCTTCAGAGCTCATGAAAATTATCCTGTCCGGGGCATGGATCGACATGGCGAGCGGGTTTCTGCGATACCAGAGGGGCGGCGTTGCGTCCATTCCCGACCCGCTGGGTGAAAGCGCCTGAACCAGAGAGGAAAACCAGATGTTTCTAGCGCACCCGGTCGGGCAGCCGGTCCACGAAATTCTGGCAGCCGATGATGCGAAAGGCGTGTCCTGGCTCGATCTGGTGGAGCCGAATGAGGATGAGATACGCCTTGCGGAAGCCGTGACCGGGCTGACCCTGCCGCGCAGGGCCGCACTGGAAGAGATCGAAAGTTCGTCACGCCACTACCGGCGTGGGGATGTGATCTATCTTTCCATGCCCCTGGTGCGGGTGATCGATGGGCGGCTGACGGCATGGCCCGTGGGTATGATCGTCTCGCCGGACCGGCTGATCACCCTGCGCTATTCCAGCTACACCGCCTTCGAGACCATGAGCCGTGACCTTGCGTCCAACGACGCCGATTTTGCGCTTTCTGATGTGCCGGAGCTGACCATTCACCTGCTTGAGACGATCGTGAACCGTCTGGCCGATATTCTGGAAAATGACGGCCATACGCTCGATACGATCTCACGGACGGTCTTTGCGCCCAAACGACCGAACCGCCATGTCCGTAACGCCAATATATTGCGACAGACCCTGCGTGAGCTTGGCGAGAGCGGTGACCTTACCTCCTCCATCAGGGAGAGCCTGCTGGGGGTGGACCGCATTGGCATGTATCTGGGTGATGCGCGGTATTTCGAGTTTCGTGAGGCCCTTCAGACCCGCCTGCGTATTCTCGGGCGCGACGTGGCCTCACTGAACGATTACGTGGCGCAGATGACCGTCAAGGTGCAGTTCCTGCTGGATGCAACGCTCGGCTTCATCAGTATCGACCAGAATGACGGAATGAAGCTGCTTACGGTTGTCAGCTTTGTGGGCATCACCCCAACCCTGCTGGCAGGTATTTTCGGGATGAATTTCAAGGTCATGCCGGAACTCGAATGGCATTACGGCTATTATTATGCGTTATGCCTTATGCTTGCCTCGGTGCTGCTGCCTCTCTTCGTTTTCTGGCGCCGTGGATGGTTTGGAGATCGCTCAACGTGAAGCGCCTTGCCCTTTCCCTTCCGATCATGTGCATCACCCTCGCTGCCCAGCCTGTCATGGCGGGTGAGGCGGGACGCGCCTTGCAGCCCACCACCCAGCAGGCGCAACAGATGCTTGATCGGCTTGCCCAGGAGCCTCTGAAGTATGAGGGCGACAGCGCCACGGCCCCCGGCTTTCGTCAGGCCCCCGGCTATACTGGCCGTCAGCCGACGCGAATCCTGGTAGGGTATCACATCGAGGGTAACCGTCTGCAGGGCGAGTTCGTCGCGCTTGATGCGGATAACCGCCCCCTGCAGGCAGCGCCTCTCACTGGCGCATTGACCGCGCAGGACGTCACGCAAGCGCATTACCAGCCCGCTTCCGGCTCCAGCGGGCCGGTTCCCTGTACGATCGATATTGCCCTGCCCAAGCCCCTGCATCTTGACGGCCAATGCGCGCCAGCCATGATTTCCGGTGCCTATGCCGAGAAGGTGAATCCCTCTCCTCTGGTCTTCATTCTTCCAGGGCTGGGCGCATCGGAGGCGAGGTCGGGTCAATACATGATGCGGCCATGGCGCGGTTGATCGGAACTATTGACAGAAAGCGTTATTTCTCACTAGATTGAGACGCAAGCGCCGCCTGTCTTGATTCATGCGGCCTTTTTCAAGACCCTTTCGTCTTCGCTCATCGTCGGGCCCGGTTCTGCGGCCCATCTGACGGGGCATTCTTTCACGATCGATCATCTGTCACGGTCACGATGCCAAATCGTCCGGGCAGTGGACTATAGCCCATCTAAGGCGCTTTTCATGCATCTTGCTGAACTCAAGAAAAAAACACCTGCCGATCTGCTGGCCTATGCTGAAGAGCTGCAAATCGAGAATGCTTCCTCGATGCGCAAGCAGGACATCATGTTCGCCATTCTTAAGACCCTGGCGGATAATGATCAGGCCATCTACGGCGAAGGCACGCTGGAAATTCTGCCCGATGGGTTCGGCTTCCTGCGCTCGCCTGAAGCCAATTACCTGCCCGGCCCTGACGACATCTATATCTCGCCTGCCCAGGTCCGTCGCTTCAGCCTGCGTCCTGGTGATACGGTTGAGGGGCAGATCCGCGCCCCGCGTGATGGCGAGCGTTACTTCTCGCTGCTCAAGGTCAACACCATCAATTTCGAAGAGCCTGACGCGGTTCGTCAGCGCATCAACTTCGACAATCTGACGCCGCTCTATCCCGAGCGTCGCCTGCGTATGGAAGTCGAGCAGGCCGGTGCACCCGAGCCTCAGCCCACCGGCAAGGGCAAGAAAGACCAGCGCGACTATACGCCGCGCGTGATCGACCTTGTGGCCCCGATCGGTATGGGCCAGCGCGCCCTGATTGTGGCCCCGCCTCGCACCGGCAAGACCGTGATGCTGCAGAGCATCGCCTCGTCGATTTCCGCCAACCACCCCGATGTGTTCCTGATCGTTCTGCTGATCGACGAGCGCCCCGAGGAAGTGACCGACATGGCCCGCTCGGTGCGCGGCGAAGTCGTGTCCTCGACCTTTGATGAGCCCGCGACCCGCCACGTGCAGGTGACTGAAATGGTGCTCGAAAAGGCCAAGCGCCTAGTTGAGCATAAGCGCGATGTCGTGATTCTTCTCGACTCGATCACCCGCCTGGCACGCGCCTACAACACCGTTGTCCCCTCATCGGGCAAGGTGCTGACCGGTGGTGTGGACGCCAACGCCCTGCAGCGCCCCAAGCGCTTCTTTGGCGCAGCGCGTAACATCGAAGAGGGCGGTTCGCTCACCATCATCGCCACCGCGCTGATCGATACGGGCAGCCGTATGGACGAGGTGATCTTCGAGGAGTTCAAGGGTACGGGTAACTCCGAACTCATCCTCGATCGCAAACTTGCCGACAAGCGCACCTTCCCGGCAATCGACATTACCAAGTCGGGCACGCGTAAGGAAGAGCTCCTTGTCGATCGTGCGTCGCTCTCGAAGATGTGGGTCCTGCGTCGTATCCTGTCGCCCATGGGGACGATGGATGCCATGGACTTCCTGCTCGACAAGCTGAAATACAGCAAGACGAACCAGGATTTCTTCGACGCCATGAACAACTGATCTGGTCTGCAGGTCATGAAAAACCGCCGGAGGCTCACGCTTCCGGCGGTTTTTTTTTATGGGCGGTATCAAGGGGCATTTCGCCGTGGGCTTAGCCCGGCTTGGTCGCGTTTTCCTTGCCTCATGCAGAGGGATAATCGTGCCGTAGAACGCGGCGTGCATGAAGCACGTTGGGGCAAGGTCCCCAATCGATGGCGCTATAGGCTTTATCCGGCAGGGGAGGATTTGCCTGCCAGCGGAGTGTCTTTACAGGGCTGGCGGGTCAGACCGGAACGCCTTCAAGGCGCAGCAGATAGCGCTTGTCGTCCAGACCATTTTCGCCGGAATAACCACCTAGATGACTGCGCCCCAGAACACGGTGGCAGGGGATCAGGATAGGGATGGGGTTATGCGCCATAGCGCCGCCAACCGACCGGGCCGAGCCTCCTGCCTTGAGGGCAAGTTCAGCATAGCTGATGGTCGCACCATAAGGCACGTCGCGCAAAGCCTGCCAGACGGCCTTGCGATAGGCGGTACCCCAGGGGGCAAGAGGCAGATCGAAACTTTCGGGCTCGCCGTCGAAATAGCGTTCCAGCATGGTCTGGGCGCGGGTAAGAAGAGGCGTCTTTTCCTGATCGCGCCCCCAACCCCAGTCGAGGGCAACGATTGCGCCATCATCCTCACTGAGGGTGAGGGGGCCGATAGGAGAGTGAAGCGAAAGCTGGGGCATAGAAGGGATTCACATGGTTGACGCGATGGAACGCCCGGCAGCGCGCAAGGGCGAGGTCATCTTCGCTCTGGCGACAGGAACCGGGCGGGCAGCAATCGCTATCATGCGCGCAAGTGGTGCCGGGGCTCAAGAGGTGCTTGCGTCGCTATGTGGCGGAAGGCTGCCCAAGCCGCGTCATGCAAGCCTGCGGGCGCTGCATCATGAGGGCGACCATCTGGACGATGCGATGGTGCTCTGGCTGCCGGGGCCGCGCTCCTATACGGGTGAGGACGGCTTTGAGCTGCACCTCCATGCCGGTCCGGCCGTCATTAATCGTGTGGCAATGGCCCTGACAACGCTTGGCGCCCGACCGGCCGAACCGGGCGAATTTACCCGGCGCGCCGTACAGGCAGGCAGGCTCGATCTGCTTCAGGCCGAGGCGATAGCTGATCTGGTTGAGGCCGAAAGCCAGAGTCAGCGTCAGCAGGCGCTTGCCCAGGCGGACGGCGCTTTGAGTCGCCTCTATGAAGGCTGGAGCGAGCGTCTGAAAACATTGCTGGCGCATCAGGAAGCGTTGATTGATTTCCCTGACGAGGATCTGCCCGAGGCGGTCGAGCTTGCCCTGTCGCGCACCCTCAACGACCTTCGCTCTGCCCTGAAGGCGCATCTTTCCGACAAGCGTGGCGAGATCGTTCGCCGTGGCCTGACTGTGGTGATTGCAGGGGCTCCTAATGTCGGCAAGTCGAGCCTGCTGAACCATCTTGCCGGATATGATGCGGCGATCGTCACGCACCGCGCAGGGACGACGCGTGATGTGATCGCGATTGACTGGCTGTTTCAGGGGGTGAGGCTGCGTCTGGTCGATACTGCGGGGCTGCGTGAGACCGAGGATGAGATCGAGGCGGAAGGCATACGCCGGGCAATGTTTCACGTGGAACATGCCGATCTGGTGCTACACGTCGTGGCAGGTATGGCCGAAATGCCGTTGCGTCCCGATGCCATGATGGTCAGCAACAAGGTGGATCTGTATCCGGCGCTGGATAACACGCTGGGTCTGAGCGTCCAGACAGGTGAGGGGATGGAGGGCTTCGAACAGGCCCTCGGGGCGCGTATCAAGGCCCTGACCGCTGGCGTGGGCGCTCCGCTGACACGGGCGCGTCACAGGGCTGGAATCGAGGAAGCCCTGCTCTATCTTGATCAGGCTCATGAGGCGCTTTGGCCGGAAGTGAGGGGTGAGGCGCTGCGTCTGGCCATGCGCGCCTTGGGGCGACTGACGGGACAAGTTGATGTCGACTCCCTTCTGGATGTGATATTTGGACAATTCTGCATTGGTAAATGAGGCGTGTGTGAGCGAGTTTGATGTTGTCGTCATAGGCGGGGGTCATGCGGGAAGTGAGGCCGCAGCGGCTTCAGCGCGTTTCGGTGCGCGGACGCTTTTGCTGACCCAGAAGCCCGAGATGATTGGCGCCATGTCGTGCAACCCGGCCATTGGGGGTATCGGCAAGGGGCATCTCGTGCGTGAAATTGACGCGCTTGATGGTCTTATGGGCCGGGCAGCCGATCAGGCAGGGATCCATTTCAAGCTGCTCAATCGCTCCAAGGGGCCAGCCGTTCACGGCCCGCGTGCGCAGGCCGATCGTTTCCTGTATCGCAATGCCATTCAGGCGCTACTGAATGTTACGCCTAATCTGACCATCATGGCGGGCGAGGCAGCCGATCTCGAGGTGCATGACGGGCGCGTCTCAGGTGTCATTTGCGAAGACGGGCGCGTGGTCCGTTGCGGCGCTGTTGTGGTGACCAGTGGCACGTTTCTGCGCGGGGTCATTCATATCGGGCATACGCAGGAGCAGGCAGGGCGCATCGGCGAGCGTCCGGCAGCGCGTCTTGGCGAAAGGCTTGAAGCCCTCGGGCTGCGTATGGGGCGGCTCAAGACCGGCACTCCGGCGCGGCTTGCACGCGACAGTATCGACTGGGACTCTCTGGCTGAGGACAAGGGTGATGAGGTGCCTGAGCCCTTCAGTCGGCTGACCGAGCGTATCACCACAGACCAGCTTTCATGCCGTATCACCAGCACGACGCCACAGACCCATCAGATCATTCGCGATAATCTGGCGAAATCCGCGCTCTATGGTGGGGCGATTGCAGGCAAGGGGCCGCGCTATTGCCCGTCGATCGAGGACAAGATCGTCCGGTTTGGCGAAAAGGATGGGCACCAGATCTTTCTCGAGCCCGAGGGGCTCCCAGGCAATCCGGGTGGCGATCTGGTTTACCCTAATGGTATATCGACGAGCCTGCCTGCCGATATTCAGGCGCTGATGATGGCCTCCATTCCGGGGCTCGAGAAGGCGCTTATCGTCACCCCCGGCTACGCCGTTGAATATGATTATGTCGACCCGCGTGAGCTCGCCCCCAGTCTTGCCCTGAGGGCCATGACCGGCCTTTATCTGGCAGGGCAGATCAATGGAACGACGGGCTACGAGGAGGCGGGTGCCCAGGGCCTGCTCGCAGGGCTCAATGCTGCACGCTTTGTGGCAGGCAACGATCCGCTCGTGCTGGGGCGTGATCAGGCTTATCTGGGTGTGATGCTGGACGATCTCACTTTGCAGGGCGTCTCAGAGCCTTATCGCATGTTCACCTCACGCGCCGAATATCGCCTCAGCCTGCGCGCAGACAATGCCGATCTCCGCCTGACCGCGATTGGGGAGGAAATGGGTTGCGTCGGGACAGAACGAGCCAAGCGGCTGAAGCAGGATCGCGAGGCGATCGACGGGGCAATGGAGCAGGCCAGGGCACTGATCCATGCCCCGCAGGATCTGGCCGCACAGGGTATTGCTGTTTCGCAGGACGGACGCAGGCGCTCCCTGCTCGATGTGTTGTCAGGGCAGGCTGACGAGGAAGCGGCGACCCGTCTGGCCCCGTGGTTTGGTGCGTTGCCTCTGCGCATACGGCGCCATGTCGAGACCGAGGCGCGTTACGGGGGGTACCTGCAACGACAGGAGCGTGAGATACGTCAGTTGGCCAATGAAGCCCAGATCGCGCTGCCTGATGATCTCGATTACGGACGTATCGGTGGACTGAGCAGCGAGATGAAGGAACGCCTTTCCATCGCGCGCCCGGCCAATTTCGCCGCTGCCCAGCGTGTGCCGGGTGTCACACCCGCCGCCATGATTGCGCTCCTCGCCCATGTGAGGGCCGTGGCATGATCGAGGTTTCACGTGAAACACGCGAACGCCTCGAGGTGTTCGCGGCACTTCTCGAGAAGTGGAATGCGCGGATCAATCTGGTGAGCCCACGTGACATGCCCCATTTATGGGAGCGCCATATCGAGGATTCCCTCAGATTGGTGCCGTTCATCACCAAAGGCGCACGCGTGATCGATCTGGGCTCGGGGGGCGGATTCCCGGCGCTGATGATCGGCATCGCCTGCGACGCCGAGATGGTGATGGTGGAGTCCGATCAGCGTAAATGCGCCTTCCTGCGCGAGGCGGCGCGCGCCTGCGGCGTCAAGGCTCAGGTCGTGCCCAAACGCATCGAGCAGGCTGAACTTCCCCCTGCTCCTTATGTGACAGCGCGCGCCCTGGCGTCGTTGAGCCAGTTGCTCGAATGGAGCGCACCATTTCTTCTGCCGGAAGGGAAAGCCCTGTTTCTGAAGGGTAAAAATCTCCCGGACGAGTTGACCGAAGCCGAGCGGTGCTGGCACATGCAGCACAGAATTCTGGACAATCGCGCCGCCTCAGGTGGCGCCATCATCGAGATAAGCGATATCAAACGTGTCGAATAACGACACGGGCAAGAAGGCCCGTATTCTCGCCGTCACCAACCAGAAGGGTGGTGTGGGCAAGACCACAACAGCAATCAATCTGGCCGCGGCACTCGCCAGCACGCAACGCGTGCTGCTGGTCGATATCGATCCGCAGGGCAATGCCTCGACCGGACTGGGTGTCGATTATAATGCGCGTCAGATCGGCAGCTATGCGGCGCTCATGCAGGAAGCGCCCCCCGAAAAGCTTCCCCGCCCGACAGAGACACCCAACCTCGACATCATCGTTGCCAATACCGATCTGGCGGGTGCGGAGCTTGAACTGATTGGCAGTGATCGCCGTGAGTTCCGCATACGCGAGGCTCTGGAGGCCCTGTCAGGGCGTTATGATGTCATCCTGATCGATTGCCCGCCTAGTCTCGGTCTGCTGACCTTGAACGCGCTTGTTGCGTCCGATGCCGTGCTGATCCCCCTTCAATGTGAGTTCTTCGCTCTGGAAGGGATCAGCCAGATCGTGCGGACAGTTGACCGTGTGCGCCGGGCCTTCAATGCAGACCTGCATGTGGCGGGCATCATTCTCACGATGTATGACCGGCGCAACAACCTCTCGGAGCTTGTGGCGGCAGATGCGCGCAACTTCTTTGGCGAGCAGGTTCTGGAAACACTGATTCCCCGGAACATCAAGATTTCCGAAGCCCAGAGCCATGGCTGCTCAGTGCTCGAATATGACCGTCGCAGCAGCGGGGCGCAGGCCTATCTCGCTCTGGCACAGGAAATCGGCCAGCGTCTGGGCCTCACCCAAAAGCAAGGGGCTCCCTCATGAGCAAAAAACCGGCTCCCCGTCTCGGCCGCGGCCTTGCTGCCCTGCTTGGCGACCAGGCGATCGAGTTGCCCCGTACGCAGGGGGCAGCGCATGAAGCTGTGCCGAATCCCTCCATGTTGGGGGTAGACCTTCTCGCACCGGGTCCTTTCCAGCCACGTGTGGACATGGATGAGGGCAGGCTGAACGAACTTGCAGACTCCATACGAAGCCGTGGTGTGCTGCAACCTATTCTCGTACGGCCAGACCCGGATCAGGAGGGTCATTACCAGATCATCGCCGGTGAGCGCCGCTGGCGGGCCTCGCAGCGTGCAGGACTGCATGAGGTGCCGGTGCATGTGCGTCTGCTCGATGATGCCGATGCCATGGCTGCCGCGCTGGTCGAGAATCTGCAACGCGCCGATCTCAACGCGATTGAAGAGGCAGAAGGCCTGCAACGCCTGCTGACCGATTACGCCCTGACGCAGGAGGAACTGGCCGGTGCTGTGGGCAAATCCCGCCCGCATATTGGCAATATCCTGCGCCTGCTGAACCTGCCCGAGGCCGTACGCCAGAAGGTGCGTGACGGCTTGCTGAGTGCAGGCCATGCCCGTGCCCTGCTGGCGCATCCTGACCCCTGCGCAGCGGCTGATATCGTGATTGCCCGTGGGCTGAACGTGCGTCAGACCGAGGCCTTGGCGCGGTTGACCCCCAAAGCCGAGCAGGAAGCGATCAAGGCGCCGCGCGATAACGAACTGGTTCGTCTGGAGCGGGATCTTGCGACGCGTCTTGGCCTCAAGGTTAAGATCGAATTCAACGGCAAAGGCGGATCGCTTCGTCTGGACTATCGTAGCCTCGATCAGTTCGACACGCTTATGCGTCTGCTTTCTCCGGAGAAATAGAGATTTTAGTTTCGTATGCGGAATAGTGTATTTTTTCTCTTGATGCCTGTTCCGCCCTTTGTTAGAAGCCCTCTCACCGGAGCGGGGCTATGGGCACATAGCTCAGTTGGTAGAGCAGCTGACTCTTAATCAGCGGGTCCAAGGTTCGAGCCCTTGTGTGCCCACCATCGCCCCGCCGGTACCTCCCTATGCAAAAATCGATCTTCCCAGACCTGTTCTGGGATTGGCACCTGCCGTTGCTTCGACGTACGGACACTGCCGTTCAAGAGAAGCATCGATCATCTGGCGGGTGTCATCGCGATAAGCCATGTTCGTGTCACGCCTCGCGCAGCGCTCGTCTGCGGATACCGTAGCGCCGTAGGACCGCGCGGCTCAGCGCCGTCCCGTATTAGGCACAGAGCCGGGTATTGGGCGAGCCTCTGGGTTAGACGGGTATCGCGAGTTTCAGCACGATGAATCCGCAAGACGTCCGAAAACCGGCAGGCTCGTTCTGTAGATCAGTTTTTCAGAGGAAAATGGCGCTGGCTGGGATGGGAGGGATCGAACCTCCGAATGGCGGAATCAAAATCCGCTGCCTTACCGCTTGGCTACATCCCATCGCGTTGAAGGGCTTTTAATCTGCCTCATGGCAGACGTAAAGCCATTATGTTTCGAGTTCGAGCGGATGATCGGCAATGCCGCTGCGCTGGCTGGCCTGATCCATCAGGCGGTCCGGGGAGGGCTTGAGCACGCCAAAACGTTCTGCCTTGTCGAGCCCCTGATCAAGCGCTGCCATGGTCTGCGAGAGGTCGGCGCTTTCATCCTTCTCCCAGGCACGCAGAGCAAAGCCCCAGACACCAGCAAGCCCGTTGAGACGCATCACCCCGCCAAGTCCGCTGCACTCCACACCAGCGACCTCGGCCATCCAGCGCATCGTGTCGAGGGTGGCAGCACCAAGCAGGAGTGTCAGACCGGGTTCTGTCGGCAGGGCCTGCAGAACAGCCCGGATGCCCTCGCGGTATTGCTGGAATACATCGAAGCGTCGCATGAACAGATCGAAGATGCGTTCACGGACGGACCCGCTCAGACCGTCATCGCGAAAGGCCGATTCGTCAGCCAGGCGGCCCAGACGGAACAGCAGGCTGTGCCGGAAAGGAAAGCGGGCACGGACTTCATCGATCGGTAATCCGGCGCGCTGGGCAGCCTCGACCAGCGTGAAGCGTGGCCAGCCTTTTTCAGCGGCAATGGTGAAGCCCGCCTCCAGAAGCGCCAGATCAAATTCTTCGCGATCGATTTCCGTCATGAACCCGTCCCTGTCATTCGGCATCAATAATACAAGATGGTCAGGCTGTGACAATCGAATGACAGGGAAATGAACGGTTTTGCCCGTACGCCTCCCTGTGATGGCTCAGAAGGCGTACCGCAATGCTTGGCTCAGGAGGCCATTTCGCGTGCTCGCGCCATGGCCGCATCAATCGCCTTGGTCATGGTGGCGGGCCAGGCTTCCGGTGCCATCATCGCCTCGAGCGCCTTGGCTGTTACACCGTTGGGGCTGGTGACGTTCTTGCGCAATGTCTCGCTTTCCTCCGGAGAGGCTTCGAGCAGCGCCCCAGCGCCTGAAACGGTCCCTCGTGCAATAAGCCGTGCCGTGTCAGGTGGCAGGCCCACGCGCAGAGCTTCCTTTTCCAGCAATTCCGCCAGCAGGAACACATAGGCCGGGCCGCAACCCGATATGGGGGTGAGTGCCTCCAACAGGGCTTCGCTCTCTACCCAGGCGACGTCACCCACGGCAGAAAGGAGGGTCGTGCAGAGCTTGCGCTCATCCTCGTTCAGATCGGTGCTGCAAACGCCCGTTACGCCCTTGCCGATCGAGGCGGGTGTATTGGGCATGGCGCGCACGATTTTGGTGCGGGCGCCATCAGAGGCAGCGCGCAGGCTCTCGATGGTTCGGGCGGCCAGCATCGAGATGACAATGGTATCGTCCAGAACAGGCCTGAGCGATGCCATGGTTTCTTCCATGCCGGCCGGTTTGACGGCCAGGATGATGATATCGGGTTTAAAGCCCCGGGGAATTTCCGAAGGGCTACGCACGACACGATGGGGGGCAGGAGGCGCTTCACAGCGCCGGTCCAGAATGACGGAGGGTGCCAGACCCTCCTCAAGCCAGCCCTGCCAGAGCGCCCCACCCATCTTGCCGCAGCCAACCAAAAGGAGTGACGGCAGGCTCACGCTTCACCTGCGCAATCGAGCATGGCCGCCTCAAGGGCTTCGGCGGGGGATTTGCCGCTCCAGAGTGTGAACTGGAAAGCGGGGTAAAAGCGCTCACATTCCGTGATGGCGATATCGATCATGTCTTCCATGCTTTCTGCGGCAAGGCTCGTGGCACCGCGCAGCAGAACCGAATGGCGGAAAACCGGCGTGCCGGTTTCGAGGTCGAGGCTGAAATGCCCGATCCAGAGGCGCTCATTGGCCAGTGCAATCAGTTCGTAAAGCGCCTTGCGGCGGTTGGCGGGAGCCCGCAGGTCGAACGTGCAGGTAAAGTTCATGGCTGCGATCTCGCGTGACCATGAAAAATACAGCCCGTAATCGCACCATTTTCCCGGTGCTTCGGCGGCCATCTCGCAATCTGTGCGGCGGTCGAACGCCCAGTCATGGCCGCAGACGATCTGCTCCATGACGTCGAGGGGATTCGTATCCTGATGCGAGGAGGAGGAGAAGGAAAGAGCAGGCATTCGGGACTCCCTGGGCCGGTGATGCGCATGGCATGGCGATGCGCATCAGGATGTCTGCAACGATATGAAGATCCGGGGCTGTGCAAGCTGCGAATCGTCATATCAGGCCACGTTACGTATGCCTGCGTCCTGTTGCAAGATCGCAGGTACGCAGGGCCTTCAGCCGTGTGACGGTGGGGCGGTGACGGCCTTTTCCAGATCGGACAACCGCTCTTCCAGCTTGGCGATGCGGGCATCGGCATCTTCCTGCGCCATGCGCGCCCGTGTGGCCAGTTCGCGGGCCACATCCAGCTCGTCGCGTCGTACGAGATCGAGCGAGGACAGGACCTCGTCAATCCGTGCGCGCGCCATGGCATGGACTTCTTCCCGCAGACCGGTCAGGGCCGAAAAGGCGCCTCCGGCAACACCTGCGAGATCATCGAAAAAACGGGGCCGGTCTGCCATGGCGATATCCTTGCTGTCGTGTCGCCCGGCCTTGTCACCGGGCGGTGGAAATGCCCCCGTGTAGCCAACACAGGGCGTTATGCCGCCCAGACTGGCTCCCACATCGTTCGGCTGCAACGCGGCATGGAGGATCAGGATGCCAGGGCCGCGCTTTTCTCCGGCTGGTGTGGCTTGGAGGTTGCGTTGCGGCGTCTTATACAGGTTCCATGATGATCGTCACCGGCGGCGCCGGATTTATTGGCTCGTGCCTGGTCGCAGCGCTCAAGGCGCGGGGTGAGGCTGTCGCGGTCGTGGACCGCCTTCGTGATCAGGGGAAGTGGCGCAATCTTGCCAAACATGCCCCGGACCTGCTGATCAGCCCGGAGGAGCTCGATGCCTTCCTGATCAACACGACTGGCATAAAGGCCGTGTTTCATATGGGCGCCATCAGCAGCACTACGGCACGCGATGGCGATCTGGTCTGGCAGACCAATATCACCCTGTCCGAAACGCTGCTCGACTGGTGCGCCTCGCGCGATGTGCCGTTCTTCTATGCGTCATCTGCTGCCACCTATGGCGCAGCCGACCGGCCGGAACTTTTTTCCGATGCGCCCGAATTGCTCGGGACGCTGCGGCCCATGAATTTGTATGGCTGGTCCAAGCATGTGTTTGACCAGCATCTTCTGGCCCGGCAGGCCTCGGGTGGCGTGATGCCGCGCCAGTGGGCCGGTCTGAAATTCTTCAACGTCTATGGACCCAATGAATATCACAAGGGATCCATGATCTCGGTGGTGAAGGTGAAGTATGACGAGGTGATGCGCGGTGCGCCGGCCCGGCTGTTCCGCTCCGACCGTCCCGATCTGGCTGACGGCGCGCAATCGCGCGACTTCATCTGGGTGGGCGATCTGATCGATGTGATGCTGTGGCTGTATGATCACCCCGATGTCAGCGGCCTGTTCAACTGTGGCACCGGCACGGCGCGCAGCTATGTCGACCTTGCCAATGCAGTGTGCGATGCGGCTGGTGTGCCGCGGCGCATCGAGTTCATTGATATGCCCGAGGCCCTGCAGGGGCAGTATCAATCCTATACCTGCGCCGACATGTCGCGCCTGCGTGCTGCCGGGTATGACCGCCCATTCACGACGCTTGAGGCGGGAATTACCCACTACGTGCGCGACTATCTCGCGACGCCCGACCCCTATCTGTAAAGAACCCCATGTCCGCCCATCCGATCATCCTGCCGCAATTCGACCCGATTGCCTTCCGTCTTGGGCCGCTGGCCGTGCACTGGTATGCGCTGGCCTATATCCTGTCGATCCTGATTGGCTGGAAGATCGCTATCCGGCTCTGCGGGCTGGCGCCACGCGCTGCCACCCGTGAGCAGGTTGATGATTTTGCCTTCTGGGCCATGCTTGGCGTCGTGCTGGGCGGGCGTCTGGGTTACATCCTGTTCTACAAACCCGGTTTCTATCTGACGCATCCCCTGTCGATCCTTCAGGTCTGGCAGGGCGGCATGTCGTTTCATGGGGGTGCGCTGGGAGTCATTCTGGCGCTGGCGTGGTTCACGTGGCGCAACGGGCTGAGCTTCCTGTCCTTTTCCGACCGTATCACGGTGATCGTACCGCTTGGGCTTGGGCTGGGGCGCTGCGCCAATTTCGTCAATGGTGAACTCTGGGGCCGTGCGGCGCCGGACTGGCTGCCCTGGGCAATGGTATTTCCGACAGGTGGCCCCATCGCACGGCATCCTTCGCAGCTTTACGAGGCCCTTATGGAAGGTCTTGTCCTGCTTTGCGTCATGCTTGCCGCGGTAAGCCGTCCCTGGACGCGCGTGCGCTATGGTTTCCTCTCGGGTCTGTTCCTGTTTGGCTACGCGCTGGCCCGCAGCTTCTGCGAACTGTTTCGCGAACCCGACTCCTTCATCGGGTTTCTGCCTTTTGGTGTGACCATGGGGCAGGTGCTCTGCATCCCCATGGCGCTCGCCGGGCTCTGGCTGATGGCATTCGGTATGCGCCATCCCCATACCCTTGAGGGAGAGAAGGCTTATGGCTGATCAGGCACCGCGCGGCTGGGTCTTGCCAGCGCCATCGCTGTCGCATGTCCGCCACGGCTTTTTCACGCGCCGTGGGGGTGTGTCACCAGCGCCCTATGACACACTCAACTGTTCGCTCGCTTCTGCCGATCTCGCGGCGAATGTCGCGGTCAATCGCGGGCGTGTGGCAGGATATCTGGGGGTTGAGGCGTCGTCCCTGCTCGGTCTGACCCAGACCCATTCCCCCGATGTCGTGGTTCTTACGCACGATACGCCGGTCTGGCCCACAGGAAAGGGCCCCAAAGCCGATGCCCTGGTGAGCAATCGTCACGATCTCGCACTGGGTGTCATCACGGCCGATTGCGGACCGGTACTGTTTGCCAGTGCTGATGGCAGCGTTGTGGGAGCCGCCCATGCAGGCTGGCGCGGTGCAGTAGGCGGCGTGCTGGAGGCCACATTGGACGCAATGCAGGCTCTTGGCGCAGGGGATGTCATTGCCTGTGTCGGGCCCTGTATCCGCCAGGCGGGATACGAGGTTGGGGCCGACATGCGTACGGAGGTGCTGGATGGCTCTTCGCTTGTCGCACCCTGTGCCGAGCGCTTTTTCGTCGAGGCACCCCGCGCAGGGCACTACCTGTTCGACCTGCCGGGATACTGTCTGTATCGCCTCAGGCGGGCGGGGCTGCGCCATATTTCCATGATCGGGCTCGACACCCGGCACGATGCGCTGCGCTTTTTCAGCCACCGCCGCCGCACGCTGGCGGGGGGCGGTGCAATCGGACATCAGATTTCGGCCATCAGGGCAGGGGCAGTCGCATGATGGGTCGGATTATACGTTTCTCCGGGCTGTGTGGAGCACTGGCCCTGCTTGCCGGGTGCGTCGATATGCCGCATCCCTTCGGTGATCCGGGGCCGGAAGGGCGCCGTCTGGCCCTAACTACCCCACCGCCGAGACTGGCTGTACCCACCCCTGCCGCGTCACTGCTGGACAATAATGCCTCGGCCCTCTGGGCGAAGGACGTCGCGGCGCAACTGGTTGACCAGTCGCTTCCGGCTGTGGCGCAGCCTGCTAAGCCGGGTGACTGGTGGCTCAGGCTGTCGGCAACCATGCAGGGTGATCAGGTCACGCCGCACTACGAAATCATGATGCCCAATGGCGAGGCTCAGGGGCATTGGGACGCGGCTCCGGTCGCGGCCTCGGTCTGGGCCCAGGGACAGGCTGATCAACTCTCAGCCCTTGCTGCCGGTTCTGCGCCACAAATTGCCAATGTGCTGACGGGCATTCAGGCCTCGATGATGCAGGCTGACCCGCATAGCCTCAAGCGCCGCCCGGCCAAGGTGTTCTTCAAGGGCGTGCATGGTGCTCCGGGCGATGGCAATGTGGCACTCGCCCGCGCCTTCGTTGCCAGCTTTCCCGACCAGCATGACAAGCTGGAGCGTGATGCCAAGGCCGCTGATTACAGTGTGGAGTGCATCGTGACCCTGAGCGACGGCCCTGCCGGTAATACTGGGCACCCGCTCCAGCATATCGAGATCGTCTGGCGCACCGTGGCGGCAGATGGCAAGGAAGCCGGCGCAGCCACGCAGCTTCACGATATCGACGCCCATTCCCTTGATGGCGCATGGGGTGATGTCGCAATGGTCGTAGCCGCAGAGGCGTCAGGTGCCGTGCATCAGATCATCACAAATTACTCAGGCCGCAATCACCAGCCGCTCTCGCCTGACCAGAGTGGGGCTGACAAGACCCCTGTGGCGCCAAGAGGGCCAGCCGGCGCCAGCCCGCCGTCAGAAAAGTCGTGAGATTTCCCGGAGACTGACAACGCGCGCCGTCTGTGTTCAGACGGCTCGGCGGCAGGCTTGTACAATCTCGACAGCAAGCCGTGCGGGTTCGCGGATGAGATAATGGTGGTGCTCATTGTCAGTGACACTCAGGAAGGCACTGACATCGAGATAGACAGCATGATGGCCACCTATTGTATCGATCATGCGCTGTGTGCCGAAAATATAGCCATCGTGGTTCAGGATGATGACTGTCTTTCCCTGAAAGAACGCGGCATTCATGAACGCCGATCCGGAAAATCCGACAAAGATGCTGTGAGACGCCCATAGATCAAGCTGCTCTGCAAAAGGCAGTTCCTGCGGATGGACAATCTCGATGCCAAGGCTGGCGAGGAACACGCTCAGCTCGTGCTCGCCATCATAACGTCTTGTCGTGGCCGATGCCTTGCTGCGTGCAAGAAAGACGGGGCGTGATGCGGAATGCCTCTGGTGCCGATTGAGAAACGATTGGCCGATTGCTTGCATGAAGCGACCCCACTCACGGTAGCAATGCGCATTCTCCACGAAGGCCGGTTCGGCAATCCTGACCCCACGAATCAAGGTGTTTTCCGGAGGTGCGATGATGCGTGAATGATCGATGCCCAGGCTATTCAGTATAGGCAGGATGAAGCCCTCATGGTCGCGAGAGTGCGTGTAGGTCGGGGCGATATACCATTGTGCACGTGAGCCATGAGCATCGAGAGCCCATAGACGCGCGAGGGTGCTGGTGAGAAAGTGGCCGAAATGGTCGTGGAAATAGCCAATCCAGAAGCAATCGTGGAATGCCTCGCCGCGCTCGTAACTATCCCGTTCTGTTTCAATCGCGATGATTTGGGGGGCGTGGATCTGGAGTTCGAAACTGCCCTGAACATTGACGCCCGAACAATAAGTCGAGTCAGTAATCAGGACGCCTGCCGGGGTGTAGAGTGAATTGTGGCGCAGAAGAGCAGCGTCATGATGCGCCAGCAATGGCCTGGTCTGAATGATATGCGTCCTGCCAAAAGTGTTGGGGCAGGCTTTCGGGATGTCGATCCGGCTCATTGGTGAGAGTGATCAGCGTTTGGTCGCGAGTTCACATGCGGTCCGAAAATTTTCCTGGAATTGGATTTGAAGATGAAATCGCGATCAAGTTTCATGAGTATTGATATGTTATTATTCACAAAAATCAATATTTATTGGGTAAATCATCGGAATTAATCAAAATATATTCGCATGTTTTCTATAAATGTAGCGAATGTGTTTGGGAGCCGGGATGGCCTTAGATCGTATCACGGCGGCAAGGAACGAAACCCGCATAGCGGGTTGATACCCAGAACATGAGTGGCGTCGGTCACAGCTCTGTAAAAAACGCTCTATCGACCGGAGCGGGCACCCATGAGTTAATGACAGCATGGCCCGGCGTTGTTAGAAGGCCGCGTTTGCTGCCGCCCCGGACCGGAGTCGTTTCCCGATGAAGATCGTCGCCTGTAACAGTAACCTGCCACTGGCGCGTGCCGTTGCTCAGGAATTGCGTCTCCCGCTGTGCAAGGTGTCTGTACGACGCTTTGCCGATGCTGAGGTCTTTGTCGAAATCCAGGAAAACGTGCGCGGTGAAGACGTGTTCGTGATCCAGAGCACCTGCTCACCCACCAATGACAATCTGATGGAATTGCTGATCATGCTCGACGCCCTGCGTCGCGGGTCGGCCCGTCGTGTCACGGCTGTCATGCCCTATTTCGGCTATGCAAGGCAGGATCGAAAATCGGGGCCGCGCACCCCTATCAGCGCCAAACTGGTTGCCAATCTGCTGGTCGAGGCTGGCGCCAACCGTATCCTGACCATGGATCTGCACGCCATGCAGATACAGGGTTTCTTCGATATCCCGGTCGATAACCTCTACGCGGCCCCGCTCTTCAAGCGCGACATCAATGCGCGCCATCCCAATGAAGACCTGATGATTGTCTCCCCCGATGTGGGCGGTGTGGTGCGTGCGCGTCAGCTGGCGCAGCGCCTGAACACGGATCTCGCCATTATCGACAAGCGGCGTGAGCGCGCGGGTGTTTCGGAAGTCATGAACGTGATCGGTGATGTCAGCGGTCGCTACTGTATTCTGGTTGATGACATCGTCGATAGCGGCGGTTCGCTGTGCAATGCAGCCCAGGCCCTCATCAATCACGGTGCTGCCGGGGTAGAGGCTTATGTCACCCACGGCGTCCTGACCGGTCAGGCCGTGGAGCGCATCACGGCATCACCCATCCGGATGCTCACCCTGACCGACAGTATTCCGGCGACCGAGGCCATGGAAGCCTCACCCAATATCAGGCAGATCAGCACCGCCAATCTGCTGGCGCGTGCCATGAGTGCTGTGGCAGATGAAAGCTCTGTCTCCTCGCTCTTCGATTAAGGACTGGTTTTCATGCTGCTTCGTCGCCCCTTCTGGTATCTGCGTCACGGTCAGACCGACTGGAACGCCCAAAACCTCTCCCAGGGCCGCACGGACATCCCACTGAATGCCACGGGTCGCGAACAGGCCGTCAAGGCTGGCGCGTCTCTCTCGCAGTATTGGCGCGATGGTGCAGCGCCTATCAGCCAGATCGTGTCTTCTCCGCTCACGCGCGCCCATGACACGGCGATGGCCGCCCAGCAGGCCATCACAGCATCAAGTGGCGTCACCCTACCGCTCAGCACGGATCGTGACCTTGAAGAGGTCTGCTTCGGTGTGATGGAGGGTGAGCCTATGGGCGACTGGTACGATCCGTGGATTGCCGGCGAGTTTACGCCAGAAGGCTGCGAGACATTCGAGGGCCTCAAGACCCGTGCTGCGGGGGCAGTCAATCATGCGCTCGAACAGGGCGGTATCCCTTTGATTGTCGCGCATGGGGCCCTGTTCCGCGCCCTGCGCGCCGCCATGAGCCTGCCTATCAATGTCCGCCTCGCCAATGCCGTGCCGCTCTACTGCGACCCGACAGATAATGGCTGGGTGCTCACCGCCTACGAGTGAGCGATGCGGGGCGCTGCCCCGCAGCCCGGAAAGGGACAAGTCCCTTTCATCCCGGCTTTGAATGCTTGGGATCGCAGGGGCTCTGCTCCTTCGCGGGTTTCAGAGCGGAGGCCTGAGGCGGCGCAACCAGTATGGGAAGCGGGGCGCTGCTCCGTGCCCCGGCAAGGGACAAGACCCTTTCATCCCCGCCTTTTTGAATCGGGATCAAAAGGGGCTGCGCTCCTTTGCGGGTTTCAGGGCAGAGCCCTGAGAAGCCCCCATCATCCGGGTAAATCGCCCGCCGAATCCCGAAGAACATTGCTTTACCCCCCCAATTCCGGTAAGGCGCCCCATCACTCAGGCACCCCTGGAGGCCATGAGTGCAATGAATTTGGGAGAATACCGTGACAAATATGACGTCCCTCGAAGTCTCTACGCGCGCGAAGGCTGGTAAGGGGGCAGCGCGCGCAACGAGACGTGCCGGTCTGGTGCCGGGTGTTGTGTATGGTGGCAAGCAGGAAGCCTCGCTGATCCAGATCGATCCGCGCATCATCCACAAGGAAATGGTCCGTGGTGGCTGGCGCTCGCGCCTGTATGAACTGCCGCTCGAAGGTGGCACCGTGCGCGCCCTTCTGCGTGAAGTTCAGCTGCACCCCGTGACCGATGCGCCGATCCATGTCGATTTCCAGCGTCTGGCTGCTGGCGAGAAGGTCCACGTGACCGTCGCCATCCACGTGACCGGTGAAGACAAGGCTCCTGGCATCAAGCGCGGTGGCGTGCTGAACCTGGTCCGTCACACGGTGGACGTCATGGCTGATGTGGACAACATCCCGTCCAGCTTCACGGTTGATCTGAGCGCGCTCGACATCCACGACAACGTGCGTTGGGACGACCTGACCGGCACCGAGAACGTGACGCCGGTTCTGCAGCTGCCGAACTTCGTTATCGCCACCATCGCGCCGCCGACGGTCGATGCCGAGATGGAAGCTGAAGCCGCTGCGAAGGCCGCTGCTGAAGCCGCCGCTCCTGCGAAGAAGAAGTAAGACCGCTCAGGGTGGCCGCAATGCTACTCTGGACCGGGCTCGGTAACCCCGAGCCCGGCATGCGCAGACAGCGCCACAATATTGGCTTCATGGCTGTCGAGCGTATTGCCGAATACTACCGGTTTTCTCCCTGGCGCTCGCGCTTCAAGGGAGAGACGGCCGAGGGCAGCATCGAGGGACAGAAGGTTCTTCTGCTCAAGCCCATGACTTACATGAATCTGTCCGGCGAGAGCGTGCAGCAGGCTGCGCGGTTCTTCAAGATTCCGGTTTCCGATATCACGGCGTTACATGACGAGCTCGATCTTGCGTTCTGCAAGGTGAGGGTCAAGCGCGGTGGCGGTGCGGCAGGCCATAATGGCCTGCGCTCCATGGATCGTATGCTGGGTGACCAGAATTATCAGCGCGTGCGTCTCGGCATCGGGCATCCCGGTCACAAGGACCGTGTGACAGGCCATGTGCTGGGCGATTTCGCCAAGGCCGAACAGACAGAACTCGAAACGCTTCTCGACGCCGTGGCTGCGGCGTCGCCCCTGCTGGCCAAGGGAGAACCGGAAGCGACAATGACAAAAATCGCCATGCTGTGCGGGGAGAAACGCTGATGGGCTTCAATTGTGGCATCGTGGGGCTTCCCAATGTGGGCAAATCCACCCTGTTCAACGCGCTGACCGAAACGGCGGCAGCTCAGGCAGCAAATTATCCCTTCTGCACCATTGAGCCGAATGTGGGCCGCGTCGCCGTGCCTGATTCGCGCCTCGACAACCTTGCGCGTATCGGCAAGTCGCAGAAGATCCTGCCGACCAGCCTCGAATTCGTCGATATCGCCGGACTCGTGCGCGGCGCGTCTCGTGGTGAGGGTCTGGGCAACCAGTTCCTTGCCAATATCCGTGAGGTGGATGCCATCATCCACGTCCTGCGCTGCTTCGAGGATGACGACATCACCCATGTCGAAGGCGGCGTGGACCCGGTGCGCGATGCCGAGATCATCGAGACCGAGCTGATGCTGGCCGATCTGGACTCGCTCGAAAAGCGTCAGACGGCCTTGCAGAAGCGCGCCCGCGGCAATGATCGTGAGGCGCAGCAGCAGCTCGCCATCATGGATCCCATCATGGCCGCTCTGCGCGAGGGCAAGCCCGCCCGTACGGCCGTACCCAAGGGTGAGGAAGAAACCGCTCGCCGTCTGCAGCTCATGACCACCAAGCCGGTGCTCTATGTCTGCAACGTGGAGGAAGGCTCTGCTTCGACCGGCAACAGCCATTCCGAAGCCGTGCGCAAGCGCGCAGAGGCCGAAGGCGCTGCCGTGGTGGTGGTGTCTGCGGCGATCGAAGCGGAAGTCAGCCAGCTGCCGCAGGAAGAGCGCGCCGAGTTCCTCGAAGGGCTGGGGCTGAGCAATTCCGGTCTCGATCGTGTGATTGCCGCCGGCTACGGCCTGCTGGGTCTGAGCACCTATTTCACGGTCGGTCCGAAAGAGACGCGCGCCTGGACCATCACCAAGGGCACAAAGGCCCCTCAGGCGGCTGCGGTTATTCATAACGACTTCGAGCGTGGCTTCATTGCCTGCGAGACAGTGGCCTATGACGATTACATTGCGTGTGGCGGCGAGTCCGGTGCCAAGGAAGCGGGCAAGCTGCGTATCGAAGGCAAGGAATATGTCGTGCAGGATGGTGACGTTCTGCTGTTCCGCTTCAACGTCTGACAGTATCCGGGTTTGACAGGATCAGGGCTTGACCGGCCTGATCCTGAGGCAATGATAGGGCGTCTTACCGGAGGCGCTGATGGACATTCTCGTTGCCTGTGACTCCTTCAAGGAGAGCCTGACGGCAGAGGCCGTGGTTCAGGCGATTATCGGCGGTTTCAGGGAAATCTACCCGGATGCCCGCTATCACGCCTTTCCTATGGCGGATGGCGGCGAGGGAACTGCCGCCATCATGGCCCGCACACTGGGCGGCCGACTTGAAACCCGCGATGTGTGCGGCCCGCTCGGTGTGCCTGTATCGGCGCGTTTCGCTGTTCTCGATCATGGCCGGACAGCACTGATCGAACTGGCCGAGGCCGCCGGTCTGGCCCAAACCCCGCTCGAATCGCGCTCACCCCTTTTCACCACCACCTATGGCGTGGGGGAACTCATAAGCGCAGCCCTTGATATGGGGTGCAGGCATCTGGTCCTCGCGCTTGGCGGCAGTGCAACCTGCGACGGTGGGGCGGGTCTTTTGCAGGCGCTTGGTGTTTCGCTGCGCGATCTGCACGGCCAGGAAATTCCTCACGGAGGAGGGCCGCTTGGGGCGGTGTTCTCTCTGGATGACGACCGGCTCGATCCCCGGCTGGCAGAGTGTCGTATCGAGATTTTGTGCGATGTGACGGCTCCTTTGTTGGGAGAGACCGGCGCGGTTGCCGTATTCGGGCCTCAGAAGGGGGCAACACCCGCCATGATCCCGCTTCTGGAGGCCTCACTGGCGCGCCTTGCCAGTCTGGTGGAACTGCGCTGCAGGCGTGATCTGACGGCGGTGGAAGGTATGGGCGCCGCGGGTGGTGCGGCTCTGGGGCTGGTCGGGCTGTGCGGGGCGACCCTCGTTCCGGGTGCTGAGTCGGTGGCGGGGCTTCTGGGTCTGGAGGCGCTCGTGAGCCAGATGGATCTGGTCATCACCGGTGAGGGGCGGCTGGATCGCCAGACCGCGCAGGGCAAGGCACCTCAGGCAATCGCCACGCTGGCGAAAAAGGCAGGCAAACCGTTGATAGCCTTCGCGGGTACACTGGGTGCCGGGCATGAAGATCTGCTTGCAACAGGCTTCGACGCCGTTTTCAGCTGTCTTGAGCGCCCCTGCACGCTGGAAGAGGCATTCGGCGAGGCAGAGCATGCGTTGAGGCGCTGCGCGCGCAACGTTGCCGCGACCCTTGCCCTGGGCCGATCTTTTCAAGCAGCGCAGGCATGATACATAGCTGATCGCCCTTTGGGCCGTTTTCGGGTTCGGCCGGGCCAGATGCCACAAGGCAGACAGGAGAATGAATGATGGAAGCTGCTACGACCGTGTCCGATTTCAAGGCCCTGACCGGACCAGCGCGCGCAGCGGCCCGCCTTCTCGCCATTGCCCCGGAAAGCCAGCGCAACGAGGCCTTGCGTGCCGCCGCAGCGTCACTGCGTGAGCATGCGCCTGATATTCTTGTGGCCAATGCACGCGATGTCGCCTCCTCCAAGGCGAGTGCTGCCTTCATCGACCGGCTGACGCTGACGCCTGCACGGATCGAGTCCATGGCAAAGGGCCTCGAATCGATTGCGCTTTTGCCGGATCCGGTGGGCAGGGTGCTGTGTGACTGGACACGTCCCAACGGCTTGAACATCCGCCGTGTGGCGACTCCGCTTGGTGTCATTGGCATGATCTATGAAAGCCGCCCCAATGTGGGGGCTGACGCTGCGGGCCTGTGCATCAAATCCGGCAATGCCGTCATCTTGCGTGGCGGCTCCGAGAGCCTTCATTCGGCGCGATGCATCCAGTCCTGCATCCAGGAAGGACTGGAAAAGGCGGGTCTGCCGCGTGACTGCGTGCAGATCGTCCCCGATGCTGATCGGGCACATGTCGCCGCCATGCTGACAGCCGCCGGTGAAATCGACATGATCATTCCACGCGGTGGCAAATCGCTTGTCGAGCGGGTGCAGCGCGAGGCCCGCGTACCGGTTCTCGCTCATGCCGATGGGCTGTGTCACACCTATATCCACAAGGATGCCGACTTCGCGATGGCGCGAGAGATTCTCGCCAATGCCAAGATGCGGCGTACCGGTATTTGCGGTGCGACCGAAACCCTGCTGATCGACCACGCAATTGCCGAGGCCCTGTTGCCTGCGCTGGTGCAGGATCTGCATGCGCTGGGCTGCGCCATTCTGGGTGACGAGAGAGCGCGTCATATCGTGCATGATCTTGAACCCGCCACGTCGGATGACTTTGCGACGGAATGGCTCGATGCGCGTCTCTCCGTGGCGGTCGTCGAGAATGTCGATTCGGCACTCGCCCATATCGCGCGTTATGGCAGCGGTCATACGGAAGCGATCATCACTGAAAATGCAGAGGTCGCCGAACGCTTCCTGAATGGGACGGATAGCGCTGTGGTGATGTGGAACGCCTCGACCCAGTTCTGCGATGGCGGAGAATTCGGATTCGGGGCCGAGATCGGTATTGCCACAGGCAAGATCCATGCCCGTGGCCCCGTCGGCCTCGAACAGCTTACGACCTTCCGTTATGAGGTCCGAGGCACCGGGCAGACCCGCCCCTGACGTGGTGGAAATTCCAAAATATGGCGATAATCGTGCGGTGTCGATTGGGCTGCTGGGTGGGTCGTTCAATCCGGCCCATGCGGGTCATCTTCAACTCGCACGCTATGCCCTGACGCATCTGCGGCTTGATCAGGTCTGGCTCATGGTTTCGCCGGGCAATCCGCTCAAGCCAAGGCGGGGCATGGCGCCGTTTGAAAATCGCCTCGATTCGGCCCGTGCCCTGGCTGACGGGCGGCATATCATCGCCACCGATATCGAGGCGCGGCTGAACAAGCGTTATACTGTTGAGACGATTGCGCTGCTGCGGCTGCGTTTTCCAAGGGCGCGCTTCGTCTGGTTGATGGGAGCGGACAGTCTGGCGACGCTCACACGATGGCGTCGCTGGCGCGATCTTGCCCTGCATGTACCCATGGCGGTTGTGCCAAGACCGGGCAGCAATCGCACGGCGCTGTCAGGCCAGGCCACCCATGCGTTAAGCCATATGCGCGTGCCTCCGCGGCGCGGGCCGATCATGTCGCGCTCTAAAGGTGGTGTCTGGGCTTTTCTTCCGGCGCCGCAAAACGGTATATCAGCGACAGCGTTGAGGGATTCCGGCAATTATCCCGCCTCGCTCTCTCTCTAATGTATTGACCGGAGTGTCGAGCCATCGCCAGAAAACCGTCCGACGAGACGCCCACCCCAGCCCGTCGCACCCGCGCGTCCGCTGGTGAGACCAAGACCCAGCCCGCCACGGGCGAGGCCACTGCCACCATGAAGACCGCCGGCACGCCGCGCAAGAAGGCCGCCGCTGCAGGCCCGCGCAAGACCCGCGGCGCTGCACCGCGCACCGGTGCTGAGCCGGAACTGGTTGAAAAGGCGCTGGCACTCATCACGGCAAGCCTTGACGAAGACAAGGCCGAGGATATCGTGACGCTCGACCTGCGGGGGCGTGCCAGCTTTGCTGACCATATGGTGGTTGCTACAGGTATTGCCGACAGGCAGATCGCCGCCATGGCCACGCATATTGAAGACAAGCTGAACGAGATCGGCATCAAGCGCATCACCATCGAAGGTGCGAACGGTACCGATTGGGTTCTACTCGATACCGGAGACATCGTTGTGCATCTGTTCAAGCCTGAGAGCCGCGCGCTCTATGCGCTCGAGCGTATGTGGGGCAAGGACCTCGACGATACTGCCAGTGACGAAGCCGACACGACGGATCTCTGATTACGCATGATCAGGATTGTGGCGGTCGGTCGCCTCAAGAGAGGGCCGGAGCGGGAATTGTTCGACCGTTATGTCGAGCGTACCCGCCCCAGGGTCGATCTGATCGAGATTGGCGAATCGCGTGGCAGTGCCCTGGAAATCCGTCGCAAGGACGCGGCGGCGATTCTGGCGGCTTGTCCCGAAGGTACGATCGTGATTGCGCTGGATGAGGGGGGAAGTTCACCTGATTCCCAGCAATTCTCCACCATGCTCGATTCGTGGCTTGCAACCGGCAAGCAGGTTTCCTTCGTCATCGGCGGGGCTGAAGGGCTTGAGGCCAGCGTTATTGAGCGGGCCGATGCCCGTATCTCCTTCGGGCGTATGACCTGGCCCCACATGATTGTGCGATTGCTTCTGGCAGAGCAGATCTACCGCGCGCGCGCGATCAGCGCGGGCCATCCTTATCACCGTTCAGCGCGCCCCTGAATCCCGTCTGCCAATAGGCTCAGGCGCTTCGTCCCGAGTGACGATTGCAAGGCGGGCGACAGGCCATAAAAAAAGGCGACCCGTTTCCGGGCCGCCCTGGCGGAAATCAGATGATCAGGCTTGATCAGCGCAGATTGCGGCTGGGGCCTTCCACGCTGAAAGCATCTTCCGGGGCCTCTGCCACTTCGGTCGAGTTCATCGGATGTTGCAGAGCCGCGAAGCTTGCCGTCGTCACGTTATGCGAACGTGTGGAACGATGAGCAGGCGCAGGCGTATTATTAGCCATCATCACCCCGTCATCCGGGCGACCATAGATGAACCCGTAGGTCGGGTAGATGCTGCCGTAGGTACCGGAGTTGCTGTTGAGCGCTACGCGCACAGCAGACCAGTCGTTATTGGGAGAAACATCGATGACGCGCACATTCTTGGCAACACCGTTCTGCGCCCAGTGAGACTGGTCGATCACAATCGTGCGGTTGTCTTCTACAGCACGGACGACCGCCACGTGGCCATAGGGCATACGGCGGATAGCACGGAAATTCAGCACCGAGCCGGGTTCGGGGGCAGAGCCACGGGCATAAACGCCGCGAGAGTTATCCCACCAGTCACGGGCATTACCGCTCAACACAACATCGGAAGCGGCTTTGGCATAGGCAACACACTGGATAACGTGACCACCGGAATGGTGGCGCCGCGTCGTGAAGCGTGTCTGGCGAAGTGCGACGTGACGCGCTGAGGTGTGTCGGGCGCTATGCGCGGACTGCATAACAGCCTTGTGACCAGCCTTCTGGCGCGCTTCAGCTTTTGGGGCCAGAACCGCCGACCCAACCAGAAGGGATAGAGCGGTCAGGGACGAAAAAAACGGCCTGCGGAGAAGTCTGAGGCAACTTTTCTGTCCCACGTTCATTGATTCGATATCCGCCCGTTGTGTGTTGCATCTAGGTAACTGTGTTCACCTTGGATTGGCAACCCATGTAAGGGGGAGTCATGGCGATTTTATGAACTTTCCCCGAGATAAAATGTGTCGACCCGGGGAAAATTCAATAAGCCTTACTTTGTTGTGATCAGCATGATTTCCACGAGCATACGCGGATCGGCCAGAATCGCCTGAACGCAGGCCCGCGCCGGGGCTGAATCCTTAGGCAGCCAGGCCGTCCACTGCTTGTTGAGTGCATCGCGATCGCTGATGTCCTTCAGCCAGATCTGTGCCTGCAGAATGCGGGTGTTGTCCGTGCCATGCTGCTCCAGCAAGACATCCAGCTGTTCGAGCACATCGGCAGTCTGGGCATCGAAATCGGCATCGAGATTACGGGCCACGACGCCCTGCGTGAAAACGAAGCCGTGATATTCGACGGCTTTGGACATGACGGGATTAGGCTCTGTGCGAATGATTCGGCTCATGATCGTCTCCTGATAACCTCGTAATTCCGGGCAGGTTACGCTGCGCCGGACTGGGCGGACTCTGATGCGGCCAGAGGGTCCGGTCAATCCTGCCCCGCGCTATGCACGTTATATGATTGCTTGAACGAATGGTCCCTGCGCGGTATCGCGGCCATGAAGCCTTTGCGCATCATGGTCTGCACAGCAACGCTTCCGGGATGTTCCTGCCTCTCAGGCTGCCTATTCTTCCGGAATGCGTCACGATCAAGAAGAGGAAGAGCCGGATTTGCGTGCCCGCACCGTCAAGGTAACGCCACTGCGTCAGAACTGTACCGTGCTCGAAGATCCCGATACGGGCCGCGCAGTTGTTATCGATCCGGGAGGTGACGCGCCTGAGCTTCTGCAGCTGCTTGAAGGCATGACTGTCGATGCCATTCTGCTGACGCACGGGCATTTCGACCATGTTGGTGGGGCTGATGCGCTGCGTGCGGGCCTTGAAAAACGTCAATCAGCCCCGGTTGCAATGATCGGTCCTGACCGGCGCGATGCCTTTCTGCTCGAAACGGTGGAGGATCAGGCCCGGGCCTTCGGGTTGTATGACCTGCAAAACGCTCATCCCGACCGGTTTGTCGAGGAGGGCGAGGTAATCGACCTTCCGGCGGGCAGGTTTGCAGTCGCACATTGTCCGGGCCATACGCCCGGTCATGTCATCTATATAAGTCGCGCCGACAAATTGGCCATTGTGGGCGATACGTTGTTCCGTGGTGTTGTTGGTCGGTCGGATTTCGCTTATGGCGACCATGAGAGTCTGATTGCAGGGATCAAGCGCACATTGCTCTCCCTGCCTGACGATTTCATTGTTCTGCCAGGGCATGGGTTGCCAACGATGATTGGCGAAGAGCGGCAGAATAATCCTTACCTCGCCTGAACAACCGGGAGCGCAGACATGAACAGGAATTTGCGGGGCCGTGCGCTTCTGACCGGTCTGGTCCTTGCTGCCACGGCACTGGCTGGCGCACCGACCTTGTCCGATGCATTCGCGGGGGACAATCAGCATGAAGCACAGGCTGGTGCTGAAAAGCCTCTGGATAAGGAGCTTCTGACAATCATCGACCGCCATAGCGGCCGCCATGATTTCACTGTTGAGGTCGCCCGAACAGAAAAGCAGAAGGAAGCCGGGGAATCATCGCGTCAGAGTATCGCGGAAAATACAGGAATGCTCTTCCTGTTCAGCCCCCCCGAGGCAGCTGCCATGTGGATGCGCGATACGGCACCGTCGCTCGATATCGTCTTTATCGGGACGGACGGCCGTATCCAGGCTATAGCCGAAAAGACCGTTCCCTTCAGCGAACGTC
>NZ_AP014690.1:2902500-3067500 GCF_001547995.1 Asaia bogorensis NBRC 16594 | reverse complement strand
GTCGCCGAAAGTCCAAGGGTTCCTGCGCAAGGTTAATCCACGCAGGGTGAGCCGGCCCCTAAGGCGAGGGCGAAAGCCGTAGTCGATGGGAACCAGTTGAATATTACTGGGCCTGCCAGAAGTGACGAATGCGATATGTTGTCTGGTCTTATTGGATTGACCAGGCTTTTGGAGCATTCCAGGAAATAGCTCTGGCGTATAGACCGTACCCGAAACCGACACAGGTGGACTGGTAGAGAATACCAAGGCGCTTGAGAGAACGATGCTGAAGGAACTAGGCAAATTGCTCGTGTAACTTCGGGATAAGCGAGACCCGTCCGTGGGCAACCATAGGCGGGTGGCACAGACCAGGGGGTAGCGACTGTTTAGTAAAAACACAGGGCTGTGCGAAGTCGAGAGACGACGTATACGGCCTGACGCCTGCCCGGTGCCGGAAGGTTAAGAGGAGATGTGCAAGCATTGAATTGAAGCCCCGGTAAACGGCGGCCGTAACTATAACGGTCCTAAGGTAGCGAAATTCCTTGTCGGGTAAGTTCCGACCTGCACGAATGGCGTAACGACTTCCCCACTGTCTCCAGCATCGACTCAGCGAAATTGAATTCCCCGTGAAGATGCGGGGTACCCGCGGTCAGACGGAAAGACCCTATGAACCTTTACTGCAGCTTTGCAGTGGCATCAGAGACATCCTGTGTAGGATAGGTGGGAGGCTACGAACCCGGGACGCCAGTACCGGTGGAGCCGTCCTTGAAATACCACCCTGAATTTTTCTGATGTCTAACCGAGACCAGTCTAGCCTGGTCCGGGACCCTGCATGGTGGGCAGTTTGACTGGGGCGGTCGCCTCCCAAAGTGTAACGGAGGCGCGCGATGGTGGGCTCAGGTCGGTCGGAAACCGACTGTCGAGTGCAATGGCATAAGCCCGCCTGACTGTGAGAGTGACAGCTCGAACAGAGACGAAAGTCGGCCATAGTGATCCGGTGGTCCCACGTGGACGGGCCATCGCTCAACGGATAAAAGGTACTCTAGGGATAACAGGCTGATCTCCCCCAAGAGTCCACATCGACGGGGAGGTTTGGCACCTCGATGTCGGCTCATCACATCCTGGGGCTGGAGCAGGTCCCAAGGGTTCGGCTGTTCGCCGATTAAAGTGGTACGTGAGCTGGGTTTAGAACGTCGTGAGACAGTTCGGTCCCTATCTGCCGTGGGTGTATGAGACTTGAGAGGATTTGTCCCTAGTACGAGAGGACCGGGATGAACATACCTCTGGTGTACCGGTTGTCGCGCCAGCGGCACAGCCGGGTAGCTAAGTATGGACGGGATAACCGCTGAAAGCATCTAAGCGGGAAACCCACCTCAAAACTAGGTCTCACAGGGCCGTGAAAGACCATCACGTCAATAGGCCGGGTGTGGAAGCGTGGTAACACGTGAAGCTAACCGGTCCTAATCGCCCATATCGCTCACACAACGCTCTCCAAAAGAGAGCATACACATGCATAGCAATCATCCACGCAATCACACTCATCATACACAAACACCAACCTCCACACCGACACACAGTTGTCGGGTGGATCAGAAGACCTGGTGGCTATGGCGGGAGACTTCCACCCGATCCCATCCCGAACTCGGCCGTGAAACGCCCCAGCGCCTATGATACTGCATCTCAAGATGCGGAAAAGTCGGTCGCCGCCAGGTCCCCTGATCCACCCCACAAAACACACCACCACCCCCGCGGGGTGGAGCAGCCCGGTAGCTCGTCAGGCTCATAACCTGAAGGCCGCAGGTTCAAATCCTGCCCCCGCAACCAAAATACCCACACAATACACAATCCAGGCACAGCGCAGCTCTCGCCCAGAAGAATACGCGTCTATACGCGCGCGCGTAGGGCTCGCTCAGATCGCAGCCCAGATAACCCCTGGATCCTGCGTCGAAAACATCCCCTGCCTCACACCAGGCACAAACACCGCCATCAGCGCAACCCACGCACAGAATAATCACATCCTCGGCAGGAATGGCCTCTGGTCGTTATGAATTCTCAAGGCGTAGCGGCCTCATGAAGGAGGATCGTTCTTGCTTGTAGACATCAGAGGGCTCTACGGCAGACCCTCTCCCGAGCAAGGGCTGTATGAACCATTTGCGGAACATATGCGAAATCCGAGATAAGTCCCTCTAGCATTCATAGACTCCAGCTGGAGCCCCTTATCTGTGCCTGATTTGAGAGATTATCAGGTTAGGCCTCAGAAGCCGCCATAGAGATAGAACGGAATCAGGGCGAAGATAAACCAGGCGATGAGAAAGACCAGTGGCGCCTGATGGGCGAACATGCGACCGCGGCGCGCACGGTGATTCATCGCGCGAGCATCCTCGTCGCTCCGGGCGAGAGTGAACTCTGAAAGGTTGGGGCATTGCTTATGCAGGTGTTGCTCCTTTTCGTTCCATTTGCTGATTGCTGCATAGCCAGCGCGAATACCCGGCAAAGCCATCAAGGTCAGCATGAACCCCAAAAGCGAAAGAAGCGGTGGGATAAGGATCGCCATGCGATCGCCCCATCGCGTCGTTGAACCTGTCATGGCTGTGGCATAGGCGATGACCAGAAAGGCTTGCGAACTCAGAAGCGCCTGCAGGCGGCCATTGACCGTCTCCGTCTCGAACCGGATTTCGGAGCGGTAATAGGCGAGCAGTTCATTGTCCGTCGGTTTGCCATGGGCAATGACCTCTTCGGCCTCTGGCGGTGGAAAAGCTGGAATGACCATGATGCGTCCTCTCCCTGAGTTATGCTTGACAGGACGCGTTCTTCTTATCGTTTGGCCCGGAAGGCGACCGCGCTGAGCGCATGATCGCCGGGCCTGCCGCGTGAAGGATCAAAGCGCACGAGGCGCTTATCGGTTCGTCTTGTTGTTGATCGCTCGGATATGTTGCCATGAGCTTGCTTGTCGGGAGGCAAGCGCTGGGAGGTATAGATATCGGTTCAGGCATAATGCTGGACCGTGCGCGCTTCAGATAGGAAGGAGGCGAGCTGATAACACCCGACGTCTTCATCTGGATGTCTCCACACGGTGCGGGCAGTGAACAGGCTCTAACGTCAGCCAACATGGCGGCCTGCAAATGGCAGCATTAGTGCTCGGAGCGCTGCCGCTTCGTGAGAGACCAGCGTGTCACGACGGCGAAAGGCCCCCGCTCACTCAGCGAGAGATGATTTCGCGTCCTGCGCCATAGATATGATAGAGTGAGCTTGCCGGCATGTAGTCGACCAGTGCGCCACTCCGCGCGTCGATATGGTCGACCCAGCCTCCGCCAAGCTGCGAGGGGGCAAAAATACGCAGGAAGGCAGCAGCATATGGCCCTGCGTCGTCGGTCTTGGGTGTCAGTCCCGGAGTGTAGAGCAGTCTCAACAGCTCGGTCTGCGCCCAGATCCGCGCCGAGTGCTCCTGGACCACATGCCTGTCGCTCATGCTGTCCAACACGACGCGGCGTTGATGATCACAGCCATGCGTAAAGCCAGCCTCGAAAAGTGAAGCGGCTGTCTGTTCGCGCCACTCAGCCCCGTTTTCAGCGTCAATTGCCAGACGACCGAAATCGCGCAACAGCCAGGACCATTCAAACAGATGCCCTGCCTGTACCTGATTGGCACCATACGGGGCGAGGGGTGACCAGTCCGGGGCGAAGAATTCTAGGAGCAGCCCCGACCGTGTGTCGATCAGATGGGTGCGGGCCAGGTCGACAAGGCTTCGTGCCTTGTCGAGGTAGAACGAATCGCCCGTTGCCTCGAAGACGACCAGATAGGCCTCAAGCAGATGCATGTGTGGGTTTTGGCTGCGTCGTGTCCCGTCATCAGGTATCGCGTCGAGATAGCCACCGTTGTCTGCCGAAAAGATCAGATCGATTTCATCAGCGATGCAGCGCGCCAAAGCCCGGTCTTTTGGGCGGTTTGCGTAACGTATGGCCCAGCCGCAGGCGAAAAGGATGAAGGCATGGGCGTAGAGATCGCGTTTCGTGCTGGCAGGGCGATTATCCGGGTCGATCGAGAATACCCAACCCGGCTGGGCATCGGTGCGGTGATAGAGCCTTTCGACCCGGTCCAGGCAATCGAGCGCCTGATCCCCCGCGGCATACACGCCATCCAGAGCAGCGCGGCAATAGGTCGCAATCTGCCGCGCCTGGACCATGAGTCTTGATGCATCGAGCCGGATGGGGCGCGCCTGCCAGTCAAGACGTTCGTGATACAGTACGCGTGACGGATCGAACCCGGCCTCGCTCCACAGGGGGAGGGCTTGCCCGACAAGCCAGTCGCGCCACTGATCCCGAATGGCGGGGGCCGTTTCTTGCTTGGCGTGGGTCATGTCACTCAGGTTTCAAACTCACTGGTTCCGGGCTCGTCGTCGTTGAAGGACCAGCCTTCATCTTGCGAACGATCGATGTTGTCGAACGCCCTGATACCAGATCGGCCAGAACGACGCGACCGCCCCAGGATTTCACCTCTTCGCCGCCCACAACCTGATCTTCAGTGTAATCAGCACCCTTGACCACAATATCCGGCCTGAGGGCGCAGATCGTCTCAAGGGGCGTGTCCTCGTCAAAGATGACGACCAGATCGACATCGCGCAGCGCACCCATGACGGTTGCGCGGGCCCGCTCGTCCTGCAATGGGCGCTCTGCTCCCTTGAGACGACGTACCGAGGCGTCACTGTTCAGCGCGACGATCAGCTTGTCGCCCTCCCTGGCCGCAGCATGAATCAGCGCGATATGCCCGGGGTGGAGCAGATCGAAACAGCCATTGGTAAAGACCACGCGCGCACCATGCCGACGCCAGGCTTCGATAATTCCCTGGGCCTGGGGCAAAGTGGCAATAACACCATCACGGTCGATCTTGGATTTGAGGGCGGCGCTGAGTTCCGCGCGTGAAACGGTCGCAGTGCCCAGCTTGCCCACCACGATTGCCGCCGCATTGGTGGCAATGACCATGGCCGTGCGCAGATCGGCCCCGGCCGACATCATAGCTGCTACCGTAGCCACAACCGTGTCGCCGGCCCCCGAGACATCGAATACCTCGGATTGCGGGACATGGGCATGCGTCATGCGGCCGTTGCGCTCAAGAAGGGTCATGCCCTCCTCCGAGCGTGTTACAAGAACATCGCCGCCGAACTGCTCCTGTGCGGCAAGGGCTGCAAAATGGATTTCGGTGTCGCTGTTGACCGGTAGCCCTGTGGCTGCTGCCAACTCCTTGCGATTGGGCGTGATAAGCTGCGCGCCTTTATAGACCGAAAGATCCCGGCGCTTGGGGTCGACCACAACAGGGATGCCGCGCTGATTGGCTGCCTGAATGATGGCCTGAAGCACCTCGTTGCTCAGCACGCCTTTGGCGTAGTCGGAGCAGATCACAACATCCGCCTGGTCCATGGCAGCGAGTGATGCGGCGATCAGACGCTCCTGAACCGGCGGAGGAACGAGCACCGAGGGTTCTTCATCGATCCGCACGATCTGCTGGCGGCCGCTCAGCACACGTGTCTTGGTGATGGTGACCCAGTCGGGATCCTCAACCAGATGGCCCAGATCGATGCCGGGTTCGCGCCCCACGGCCCGATGGAATTCCCTTGCCGAACCATCCTGTCCCACCAGCCCGACGAGCGTGACCGCACAGCCAAGCGCTGCGGCATTCATGGCCACGTTGGCAGCCCCTCCCGGCACGCTGCTGTGTTTGGCGCGCAGCAGCACCGGCACCGGTGCCTCGGGTGAGATACGATCGACCGAGCCGTGGATATAGCAGTCGAGCAGCAGGTCTCCGATGATCAGGACGCGCCCGAATATGAAGTCGCTAATCATCTGTAATCCTCGATAAAACCCGCCTCATGGCGCCACAGCATAGTCAATCTGTCGTCCTGCCAAAGGCGCGGGAGAATGACAATCCTGCTTCCCGTTCTGGAAGTGTCGGTCCCACACCTTCGGGTGATGGCGCCTTGTCGCGGGTAAAGATGCAAGAGAGATGGAATCATTTCATTTCTGCGCTATCGTGCCGCCATGACCCTGAATATTGCCCTGCCTGTGGTTTGTTGATGCGCAAAGCTCTCCTCCTTCTCGTTTTGGCCGGGTTTGGCATTGACAGGGCCTATGCCTTGCCGGCGTTCCTGGAAAAATTCCTGCCACACCCGCCGCCGCAGCCCAGCCATCCGGCTATTCCCGCTGTGCCCCCTGCCAGCGCGGTGAAGATTCCGGCCCAGGCGGCGGTACCGGACGGAACGCCTGCCTTGCCCCCCGTGCTGGTACAGTCGGGGCCACTCTCGTTTGCGCCGCTGGTGCAGCGTGTCATTCCGGCAGTCGTCAACATTGCCATCACACAGATAAGCTCGGAAGGCGGGGGCAAGGTGCCCGCCCAGATCAAGGGCACACCGCTCGAAAAGCGGTATCGCGAGAAAATGCAGCGCCATCAGGAGGAGATTCTTGGCGCTGGTTCAGGGTTTATCATTGATCCGTCCGGTATCATCGTGACGAATGATCACGTGGTCGGTGATGCCGATAACGTGACTGTCTCGCTTTCCAACGGGCAGGAACTGCCTGCCAAGCTCGTGGGGGTTGATGCCCTCACCGATATCGCAGTCATCAAGGTCGAATCACCCAAGCCTCTGCCCTATGTGACCTGGGGAGACAGCCACAAGGTGAATGTGGGTGACTGGATCCTGGTTGCGGGCAACCCGTTCGGGTTCGGCTCGTCTGTGAGTGCCGGTATCGTCTCGGCGCGCGGGCGTGATCTGGGGGCAGGTTCCCTCGATGATTTCCTTCAGCTCGATGCGCCGATCAATCCGGGAAATTCCGGTGGCCCTGCTTTCAATATGAGAGGCCAGGTCGTCGCCGTTAATGCGGCCATGGTTTCGCCTGCCGGGGGATCGGTCGGGATCGGCTTTGGTATTCCCTCGGAAATCGTGGCCCCTATCGTGGAAGAGATACGCCGCACAGGCCATGTCGATCATGGCTGGCTGGGTGTCACACTCGATGACGGTGACGGTTCGGTCGTGCTCGTGGATGTCGATCGCAATGGTCCGGCGCAGAAGGGCGGCCTGATGAAGGGCGATAAGATTACCGCCATCAATAACGCTCCAGTCGAAAACGGTCGTGCATTGCTGCGTATCGTCGCCGCAGGAAAGCCGGGAAATGCCGTGACTTTCACGGTAATACGCAAGGGCAAGACCGTGACAGTGACACTTCCAATCGGGAAACGCCCGGCAGATGCCGATGAATGAGCGGACATTGCGTTCTTCGCCCTTTCTTCTGGCGCGTAACTGAAAGATAATAAGGTCACTGCAAAGTGAGGGGCGGGCGATCCTGCCCGTCACGGCCCCCGCCAAAGCCAAGGACTGATCATGCGTATTCTGCTTGTCGAGGATGATCCTACCGTCAGGAGCTTCATCGTGAAGGGACTGAAGGAAACCGGGCATCTCGTCGAGGAGGCCGATAACGGCAAGGACGGTCTCTTTCTGGCGGTCAGTGAGAATTTCGATATCGTTATTCTCGACCGGATGCTGCCCGGAGGCATTGACGGTCTGCGTATCCTGGAAACGCTTCGTGCCCAGAATAACGCAACGCCCGTGCTGCTTCTCTCGGCACTCGCCGATGTGGATGAGCGCGTTGCCGGCCTGAAGGCTGGTGGTGACGACTACATGACCAAGCCGTTCGCCTTTTCTGAGCTTCTGGCTCGCGTCGAGGCCCTGGCCCGTCGCGGAAGTGCCGAACAGGCACCGCAGACCAAACTTGTTGTGGCCGATCTGGAAATGGATCTTCTTTCGCGCACCGTTAAGCGCGGTGAAGAGAAGATCGATCTGCAGCCGCGTGAATTCCGTCTGCTCGAATTCCTGATGCGTCATGCCGGTCAGGTCGTAACACGCACCATGCTGCTCGAGCGCGTGTGGGACTATCACTTCGACCCGCAGACGAACGTGATCGACGTGCATGTGTCACGCCTGCGCCAGAAAGTTGACAAGCCTTTTGAAACCGCGCTGATCCATACGATCCGCAATGCAGGTTACATCCTGCGCGCCAATTAAGCAGGATGATATAGCTCCATGAGGTTCAGCCTGTCGCGCTTTCCCCTGCTTCGCGTCTGGTGGAAGCGCGCCTGGCGGTTTCGTTCAGCCGGGCTGGGCTTCTCATTGGGCTATGGGCTGGTTTTTGCCCTTTCCGCCACACTCTTCCTGACCTTTCTGTGGTGGCACACCATCGGCGCGCTCGAGCGCGAGGTGGGACAGGCAGTCGATGCCGACGCGCATGGTCTGGCAGAACGCTGGATGCAGGGGGGTCTTTCCAGCCTGCAACGGGCCATTCAGGACAGGCTCGATCAGGATGTCGAGGATCAGGATCTCTATCTGCTGATCACACCGGGTGGCCAGAGGCTGGCTGGCAACATGCCCTCATGGCCCGAAGCGGTACAACGGGCCGACCGCTTTTATACGCTCAAGATCAGTCGGGCCGGCAACACGACTTCAGCCGCCATGCATGCCTATGTCCTGCCGGGTGGCCTGCAATTGCTGGTGGGGCGCGATATCAGGGGGCGGGATATCCTCCGCCGGGTGCTGACAGAAACCTTCCTGTGGTCATGGCTCATGGTGACTGCGCTTGCCATTGGTGGTGCCTGGGTTGTGCGCGGTATCTTCAGCCGCATCCTGAGCTCCATAGCCCGTACCACCACGGCGCTCGCCAATGGTGACATGCGTCAGCGCATGCCTCTGGTGGGTAACGATGTCGATCTCGTTGCCCATTCCATCAATCGTATGCTCGACCGCATTTCCAAGCTCATGGAAGGCGTGAAGCAGGTTTCCAACTCCATCGCTCATGATCTGCGCACGCCGATCACGCGTGCACGTAATCGTCTGGAAGATGCTGCCCTTCATGCGCGCTCGACCGAAGAGATGCACGACGCCATCTATCGCGCCGTGGCTGATCTGGATCATGTCACGGCGGTCTTTGATGCGCTGATGCGCATTGCCCAGATCGAGGCTGGTGCACGCCGCGCGGCTTTCGAGACGACCGATCTCATCAGGCCGCTGCAGGATATTGCCGAGCTCTATGAGGCGACAGCCGAGGATGCCGGGCTGCAGATTGCGTGCGATCTGCCGCCGCGCCTGCTCTTTCATGGTGACGCCCGCCTGATCCAGCAGGCCGTGGCCAATATGATCGACAATGCCATAAAGTTTTCGCCTGCCGAAACGACGGTCACGCTACGGGCCAGCGTCTCCGGTAATCTGGTCCGTATCAGCGTGACTGATGAAGGCCCGGGCATGTCTGCAGAAGATCTGCTGCGCGCCTCCGAGCGGTTTTTCCGTGCCGATCAGGCGCGCAATACACCGGGTGCCGGTCTGGGTCTGTCGCTGGTGCAGGCTGTCGCGCAGCTACACGGCGGCGCATTGGCGCTCGAGCCCCTGCAGCGGGGGCTTCGTGTCGTGCTCAGCCTGCCAGTAGAGGAAAACGGGCTGGGCTGAAAGGCCGACAGAGCGGGCGTTGTGGGCTGTTTTGACACGCCGGGTCCAAAAACTGACTACATAAACAAGTCTTCATTCGCAGCCCATGAGAGCGCAATACGGACTGAATTAGTGCCGGTTCTATGACCCACACAGCCTTTGCGCTTTTTTGCCTGACCTGCGCGGTCGGGTTGCCTGGCGCTGCCAGAGCCGATGCCATACCGGGCGCCAGCACGGCGCCCGTGCATGAGGCCGTGCCTATGGCTGTCACCAGCGATACGCTGGATTATTGCCGTACTTTGGCCCGCAAGGTGCATCGCACGCTGCGGCAGACTGCGGCGGCTTCGGCGCCGATCATCAATCAGGCGATGTATCTGGAGCATGAAGGCGAGGCGCTCTGTGCTCACGGGCATCTGCGCTCAGGGATCGCGCAGGAAAGGCGGGCGCTGGTGGTTCTGACACGGTCCTGAGCAGGGCGTCATCGGTGGCGGGTCCGTTCTGGCAGCCATCGGTGATGAAGGTAGCGTCACTATCGTTCCAAGGTGGTTCAGGCTAATCCAGTGCCAGCGCGTGCCCTCGTGATGGATGACCGGCCATGACCATGATTGCTGTTCTCGACAAGACCCCAGGCAATGCGGCGGATCATGCCGCTTTCCTCACGGCACTGCGTCAGCAGGGATTCGAGGGCGAGATCGGCACGACGCATGACACGCGTCTGGTCCACGCGACCGATAATTCCATCTATCAGCGTCACCCCGAGGCCGTGGTCTTTCCGAGGCACAGGCAGGATCTGATCGTACTGGCCCGGCTTGCGGGCGAGCCCGTCTGGCGCGGTATCACCATTGCACCGCGTGGCGGCGGAACGGGCACGAATGGCCAATCCCTCACCGATGGCATCGTGGTCGACCTGTCCCGACACATGAACGCTATCCTCGAAATCAATGTCGAGGAGAAATGGGTGAGGGTGCAGCCCGGCGTGGTGAAGGACCAGCTCAATGCGGCCATTGCCCGTCATGGGCTGTTCTTCGCCCCCGAACTCTCGACATCCAACCGTGCCACGATCGGCGGCATGATCAGTACCGATGCCAGTGGGCAGGGAAGCTGCACCTATGGCAAGACACGCGACCATGTGCTCGGTGTTACGGCCGTGCTCGTGGGTGGCGACGTGCTTGATACCTCACCGCTTGATGAGAGCGAACTGGCGGTCCGCCGTCAGGGTCGTTCCCGCGTGGCGCAGATCCATGATTGCGTGGCGTCGATCCATGATCGTGAGCGCGACACGATCGAGGAGATGTTCCCCAAACTCAACCGCTGTCTGACCGGCTATGATCTGCGTCATCTGCGCAATGAAGCCGGACAGTTCGATCTGACCAGCCTGCTCTGTGGATCGGAAGGGACACTCGGATTTCTGGCCGAGGCGAAACTCAATCTGCTGGCCATTCCGCCGTATAGTATCCTGGTCAATATCCGCTACGACAGTTTCATGGATGCACTGCGCGACGCGCGCGCGCTGATCGGGCTCAAGCCGCTCTCGATCGAGACCATCGATTCAAAAGTGCTTGGCCTTGCCATGCAGGATTTCGTCTGGAGCTCGGTCGAGAGCTATTTCCCGCAGGATGAGGCCGGCCCTGCGAAGGGGCTCAATCTGGTCGAGTTTGCCGGTCATGATGAGGCCGAACTCGAATGGCAGGTCGAGGGCTTTCTGGAGCATCTGCGGCAGGATCAGACGGTACGTCGCCGTGGCCATACGCTGGCCGTAGGCCGCGCGGCAGTTTCGCAGGTCTATGCCATGCGCAAGCGCGCTGTGGGTTTGCTCGGCAATGTGCAGGGGGAGGCGCGGCCCCAGCCCTTCGTTGAGGATACCGCTGTGCCGCCGGAAAAACTGGCGGATTTCATTGCCGAGTTCCGGGCGCTTCTCGATGGGCATGGGCTGGATTACGGCATGTTCGGCCATGTGGATGCCGGCGTGCTGCATGTCCGCCCCCTGCTCGACATGCGCAACCCCGATGATGCTGCGCTGATTCGCCCCCTGAGTGACGCCGTGCATCGTCTGACACGCCGTTATGGCGGGTTGCTGTGGGGAGAGCATGGCAAGGGGGTGCGGTCGGAATATGTGCCGGATGTGTTCGGCCCGCTTTATCCCTGCCTTGAACAGATCAAGGGAGTGTTCGACCCGCATAACCAGCTCAATCCCGGCAAGATCGCAGCCCCTCCGGGCGCTTCAGCACCGCTTTTGCGTGTTGATGACGTGCCGATGCGCGGGGCGCAGGATCGACAGATTCCCGATCCGGTCTGGCAGGGTTATGGCACGGCGCTGCACTGCAACGGCAATGGCGCATGCTTCAATTACGATCAGGACGATCCGATGTGCCCGTCCTGGAAGGCAACGCGTGACCGGCGTTTCTCCCCCAAGGGGCGCGCCTCGCTCATGCGCGAGTGGCTACGCCTGCAGGCTGGCGCGGGTGTGGATACGGCGGCGCTGGAGGCGCATACGCCAAGTCTGCTCAGTCGCGTCTCGGCGCAGTTCCGACGCAGGCAGAACACACCGGTCGATTTTTCGCATCAGCTCTATGACAGTCTCGCCACCTGTCTGGCCTGCAAATCCTGCACCAGCCAGTGCCCGGTCAAGGTCGATGTGCCTGATTTCCGCTCCCGCTTTCTCAATCTGTACCACCAGCGCTATGCCCGCCCGCTGCGCGATTATGTCGTGGGGCTGATCGAATATACCCTGCCACTCATGGCGCGTATGAGGCGTCTCTATAATGCCGTGGTCAGCCTGAAGCCGATGGCCGCGCTGGGTAAAACCCTGCTTGGCCTTGTCGATATGCCGTCTCTGTCACGCAGCGGACTGGCAGAAACCTGCCGTCGCTGGCACGTGCAGCCTGCCACACCAGAGCGCCTGGTGGCCCTGACCGAGGCAGAGAGGGCAGGGTCTGTCATTCTGATGCCGGACCTGTTCACCCGTCATTTCGAGGCCCACCTTGTCGAGGCGTTTATCGAGCTGGCGGCGCGCTGCGGTTACAGGGTCTATCTTGCCGAGAGCCTGGCCTGCGGCAAGCCGCTGCATGTGCATGGCTTTCTTGGGTTGTTTGCCCGACAGGCGCGTCGCAATGCCGCATGGCTGCGCATACTGGCCTCGTTCGGGGTGCCGATTGTCGGGCTCGATCCTGCCATGACGCTGATCTACCGGCAGGAATACCGCAAGATTGCCGGGCTTGAGGCTCTGCCTGAGGTGCAACTGCCTCAGGAGTTTCTGTTGCATGCCTTGCCCCGGATGCAGGACGCTCCGCAAGCAGCGGCCAGTTTCGTGTTTCTTGGGCACTGCACGGAAAAGACAGCCCTGACGGGTTCGGGAGCAGACTGGCAGGCCCTGTTTGCGCGGCTTGGCCTTGGTTTGCAGCTGGAAAAGACGGGGTGCTGCGGTATGTCCGGCACCTTCGGTCATGAAGCGCGCAATGTGGAAACGTCCCGCGTGATTTTCGAGCAGTCCTGGGGGCCGCATCTGGACAGACAGGGTGAGAAAATTGTGCTGGCCAGCGGTTATTCGTGCCGTAGTCAGGTCAAGCGCTTCCGCGGGGCACGGCTCGATCATCCGCTCGTAGCCCTGCTGGATCGTCTGCGTGACATTGCACCGGAGTCCACGCGTCCGGTCTGATTGCGTGAGGCGCCAGAATGTGAAACGCGCCGTCATCACGGAGCCGGATCATGCGGCCGTCTCATGGCGAGATGCGTCAGGCCTTTCCATGACCAATGGGATAGGCAACGCCGCTTAGTCAAAGGCAGCCAGTTCCCCGCTCAACCCGCTCGTAGCGAAGGCTGGATACACAGACATGGACACGAACTGAGGTCGAAACGTGTCGTGACGGCCACAAGGGCGGTTGGACCCTGATCGCCTTGATTGACAGGCAGGCTAGCGGTTTCTAAGGGAACCTCAATGCAAATGAGAAACGTTCTCATTTGTTCCCCTGTTTGTCTGTTTCGGTAGATTGATGTCCGTTTCCCTGCGTGCCGCCTTGTGTCTGTCCTCACTCCTTTCGGCGGCAATGGTGCCGGGTGCGCTCGCTCAGGAACGCCAAACCCTGCCGGAGAAGGCGTCGCCCCTTCATGAAGGGGCGGGGCAGAACAGGATCACACTTGCACAGCCAGCCGCGCCATCTCGGGCAGGAAAAGCTCAGTCCGCTAAAGGAGCTCATGAGGGAGATCATCAGGGCGTTCACGAGACCATTCGTGTGGCGGGCACGCGCGGGGGCTTTCTTCCCGCTGCCGCAAGCAGCGCCACAAAGACTTCAACGCCGCTGGAGCTGACGCCACAGAATATCACGGTCATCACACAGGAACGTATGAGCGTGCTCAACGCCCGCAGCCTGTCCGAGGCTGTGCGCTACGCAGCAGGCGTTTCGGATTACGGGTCGAAGGACGACCCGCGCGGCTATTTTGGCACGATCCGCGGGTTCACGCCCGATATCTATCTCGATGGCACACGTGCCCCTGATGCCAGCACATCGCAGAGTTTCAGCATCGAGCCCTGGGGGCTTGAGGAGATGGATGTCTTGCGCGGGGCATCTTCGGCCCTCTACGGGTCGGGGCAGCTTGGGGGTATCATCAATGCTGTCAGCAAGCGTCCGCATCCGGATCAGGTCAATGAGATCGACTTCCAGACCGGTTCCTACGGGCGTGTTCAGGGTGCGGTCGATGTCGGCGGCGCGCTCAATGCCCGCAAGACCCTGCTCTGGCGATTCAACGGGCTGATACGCAAGTCGGACACCTACGCACGCAATATCAAGAACAACGAGATATATGTGGCGCCCTCACTGAGCTGGCGCCCTGATGAGAAAACCACGCTCACCCTGCTCACAAGTTTCGAGCAGCTCGATGCCGGGTCGACGGCGCAATTCCTGCCGGCTGTCGGGACCGTTCTGCCCTCGCGCTGGGGCCAGATCGCCCGCAACTTCCTGAGCAGCGATGCGGACTATGATGTCTACTCAAAGCGTCAGGTGGCGGTTGGCTATAATTTTGTCCGGCACATCCTGCCCAACTGGACCATCACGCAAAACATGCGTTACGCGCATCTCGACGTGCTCTACCGTTTCGTGACCACCTCGTCACTTTCAGCGGATAAACAGAGCATCAATCGCACCGCGCTCAACCAGCAGGGCAATTACAACAACGTCACCCTCGATACGCGGTCGGCAGTGACCTTCCATACGGGGGGCATTCATCATGAAATCCTGACAGGCGTTGATTTCCGTAGTGATTTTCTGGCCAATCGCCGCGGCCAGCGCGCAGCCCCCGCGCTTAATCTCTACAAGCCGGTTTATCGCGCCATCACCTGGCCAGGCTATGGCACCACCACGAGCACAAACGAGACGGAAACAGATACCGGGATCTATGCGCAGGAGCAGGCCAACTGGCAGCGCTGGTATCTTACCCTGTCGGGCCGCGGTGATTTCACCCAGAGCATGACGGTCAATAATCTCAATGGCGGGCGGACACCGCAAAACAACAACGCTTTCACGGGGCGGGTCGGGCTGGTCTATCAGTCTTCCATAGGGCTCAACCCCTATGTTTCCTACGCGACGTCATTCCAGCCCCAGGTCGGGACGACATTCGGTGGTTCGGCCTTCGTGCCGACCACGGGCAAGCAGATCGAGGCGGGTGTCAAATACAAGCCGGTCAAACCCCTGCGTGGTGTGGACAATTTCATGCTCACGGCTGATTTCTTCAATCTGGTGCAGGATAATGTCCTGACAGCCGATCCGGCCAATTCGTCTTTCAGCGTGCAGACCGGGCGGCAGAGAACACGCGGCTTCGAGTTCGAGGGCGTGGGCCGTCTGCCCTACAGGATCGATTTCATCGCAAGCTTCACCTATCAGGATCCGCGTGTGATGCGCTCGACAGTGGCAGCGCAGGTTGGGCAGCGGCCTGTGGCAATTCCCTCCCATATGGCGTCGCTGTTTCTCAAGCGTGACGTTGCCTTTTCGGCGCTCTGGCAGGCCGGTCTGGGGGCGGGCATGCGCTACACGGGTAATACCGCGGGCTCCATTCCCCTCACGTTTTCCGTGCCTTCGCAGCTCGTATGGGATTTGCAGGCCCATATCGACCGGGGGCGCACGCGTGTGCAGTTCAACGGCACCAATATCGCCAATCGCAAATATGTAGCCATGTGCACCCGCGATGTTGCCTGCGCCTGGGCGCCCGGGCGCGCGGTATTCGTGACCCTGTCGCAGCGCTGGTAAGGCGGCGCGACGGTAACATCCCGACGGGTCGCCTTCGTACCTCTCGCTCAGTGGGTCGTCTTTTGTGAGAGGAAGTCACCCTCATTCAGACTGCGTTCAATGGCTTCAAGCGAGCGGCCCTTTGTTTCGGGAATACGGCGCTCGATGAAGATCCAGGCCAGAGTGGTCAGGGCTGCGAAGAGAAGGAAGGTGCCCGATACGCTGATCATCGAGATAATGGACAGGGTCACCATCGAGATCAGCAGATCGAAAGACCAGTGCGAGACGGTGACAAGGCCCATGCCCTTGCCGCGCACGGCGAGCGGAAAGACCTCGGCACCTACCAGCCAGAGCGAGGCATTGATGCTCCCCAGCGTGCAAAGCACATACAGGATCAGGCCAGCCACCGCGAAAAACCGCCCCATACCCTGCGGGTCGCCGCCGAAGAACACGACGGCCAGAACGATCAGGGCGAGGATCGATCCGGGCAGCACGCGCAGCATGAGGCGACGACGCCCCCAGTGATCCACGGCCCAGAACCCGAACACCGTCGCAACGGTGATGGCCACGCCAATGGCCAGCGAAATGAGCAAGGCAGAATTGCGGTCGAACCCCGCGCCGGAAAGGATGGTCGGGGCATAGGTCAGGACGGCATTTGTGCCGGTTACCTGACTGAACATGGCCAGGCCGGTCCCGGCAATCAGGGCCGGGCGGAGCCGGGGCGAGAAAAGCAGGCGCCAGCTCCCCTGTTCCTGCGCAGCACCCTCAATGTCACGCATTTCGGCCTCGGGGTCCTCACCGGGACCCCGGAGGCTGCGCAAAATCGCAATGGCCTCGTCCCGTCGGCCCTTAGCGGCAAGAAAGCGCGGGCTTTCGGGCAGGAAAACCAGCCCGACAAGCAGCATCAGCGCGGGAATGGCACCGATGAGCACCATCATGCGCCAGTCTCCTCCCCGGTCGAGCAGTCGGATGAGCAAGGGGCTGCCGCTCAGCCACCAGCCGATCAGCGAACTGATAAGGACGCCGCTAACGATGGCCAGCTGAAACAGCAGGACGAGCCGCCCCCGTCGTGAAGCTGGCGCCAGTTCAGCGATATAGACGGGCACGATCTGGCTGGCGGCACCGACGGCCAGACCAAGCAGCAGCCGCATCAGCGTCAGTTCCGTAGGGGACATGGCCATTGCCGAGCCGATAGAGCCAAGCAGGAACAGCGCCCCCGATAGCCCGACCACCATGCGACGTCCCAGTCGGTCCGACAGAGGCCCTGCGGCCATGCATCCCAGCAAGGCGCCGGCAACCATGCCTGCGGCAATAGCCTGTTTGCCCAGCGTGCCGAGAGTGAAGCTGTCCCCCAGTGTCAGGAGTGCCGCGGAGATGATGCCCTGATCATAGCCGAAGAGAATACCCGCCAGACCTGCCACGCAGGACGCGATGAACACGCGTCGGTGCCCCGCCTGCCCTGAGTGGGTGTTGTTTTCAAGGGCTGTGCCGGACGTGCCTGCCGGGTAAGTCGAACGCATGATGGCCTCTCAGACGCGGATCATCCAGGCGATCCGTGCCCAAGTGGTGTGAGAGATATTTTCGATGCGAAAGACAAGATTTCGTTACGAAAGGGTCTCGACGTGTGATTTCAACCGGCCCGGTGCGGATAAATTTCAGGATTCGTCAGGTGGATCGGGTATCACAGCGTCACGCGTAACATTTTCGTGGTTCGATAGTCACGTTCTGTGTGACGAATCGCGTGAGGCGGTCAGGTGTCGCGTCGACGTCTGGGCGGGGGCGGGCTGGCTGTCGCGGGGTTTTCCGGCCAGTCATGTTTCGGGTAACGGCCGCGCATGTCGCGTCGCATGTCGGCCCAGCCCGTGGTCCAGAAGGCGGCGATATCGGCAGTGATGGCCTGCGGGCGACCGGCAGGTGACAACAGGGCAAATTGCAGCTTGATGCGCCCATTGGCGATGCGTGGTGTCTCCTTCAGCCCGTAGAAAGCCTGAGCACGGGCCGAGATCGTGGGTGTGGCATCGCGATAATCGATAGCGGGTTGTGCCCCGGGCAGGATGAGGCTCGTCGGTAAAGCCTGATCGAGCTGTTTGAGCTGGGTGTAGTCGAGGCGTTGCCGCAGGAGGGGCAGCAGGTCCAGCGCCTGTATCTGGCTGAGTTTCGTCATGCCATCGATATAGGGGAGCAGCCACTCATCGAGAGTGGCGGCAAGGGTTTCGTCATCGGCGGCAGGCAGGGTCTCATCGAGATGGGCCCGCGCCAGGGCGAGCCGGGCACGAAATTGCTGGCATGACTCGGACCAGGCGAGGCTGCCAGCCAGATCGGCGCGTATGCGTGACAGCAACAGCGCCTGCACCTCCTCCGGCTTTGCCGGGGCAGAACGGTCGCGCAGCACCAGATTGCCAAGGCGAAGCCTTCTGCGGGCAATGACATTGCCGGTTGTCGTATCAAGCGCGGTCTCGACCTGGTCTTCCGTACGGGCCAGCAAGGTTGCAGGCAGGTTATCGAGATCGAGCGGGGCGGCGAGGCAGATTTCGGTTGCCGTACGCACATGAAGGGCAGGGGCTACGATCAGGGTTTCGCGCGCCAGCGGGTCGATGGCGCTCAGCCGGGCCGATCCTCCTCCCGACAGGCGATATCGTCCCGTTTCGCCCGCGGCCATGGCTACGCGATCCGGAAAGCCTGCGGCAAGCAGGGCCGCCGCGCTGGCGGGGTCGGGCGCAAGACGCTGGCTCAGCCCGAGGCGCTTCTGATAGCGCTGGGCGGATTGCCGGATGCGGGCAAGGCTCGCCCGGTCGGCATGGGGGTGATGCTCGGCGCCCTCGATCAGGCCAAGACGCGTCTGGATATCGGCGGGTACCGAGGGGCTGCGCTGACCGGGGACGATACGCGGGCGCAGCGGGTCGCGTTCCTCCAGAAGGGCGGCGAGGGCGGCGGCGGTGGCCTTTTCGGGTGGGGTACGGGCTGCGCACATCATTGCAGCCAGACGGGGCTGTGCGCCGAGCCGTGCCATAGCGGCGCCTAGCGGCGTGATCTTTTCTGCCTCATCCAATGCCCCGAGCGCCGTAAGCAGGGCGCAGCCGGCCTGAAAGGCACCGGCAGGCGGTGTATCGAGCAAAGGCACAGCGGCTGGGGGCGTGCCCATGACTTCGTGCCATGCAGCAAGGTCAAGGCAATGGCCGGTCAGGTCGCTGGTCTGGATTTCGGGCAGATCATGGGCAATCAGGGCGCGGCCAGTGGCTTCTGTCCACAGACGTACCGCAATGCCTGGCGCCTCGCGTCCGGCGCGCCCGGCACGCTGTGTCGCCGTGGCCCGCGAGATGCGCATGGTCTCGAGCCGTGACAGGCCGGACCCGGCATCGAGACGCGGCGCACGGGCAAATCCGCCATCCACCACGATACGGACGCCGGGTACGGTGAGCGAGGTTTCTGCAATCGAGGTGGACAGCACCACCTTGCGCCTTTCGGCAGGTTTGAGGGCCAGATCCTGCTCGCGGGTATCGAGTTCACCATAGAGGGGGACGATCAGTGCCGGGGCATCAGCCAGTGCTGCGGCACAGCGCCTGATTTCGCCGACACCGGGCAGGAAGGCCAGAATATCGCCTTCCTCCTCAGCCAGCAGGCTGCGTATGGTGCGCGCCATGACATCGGGCAGTTCGCGCAGGGCTGCGATGTCCCGTCTGGCGTGACGTATGTCCAGCGCAAAGGCGCGGCCTTCGCTCTCGACCAGGACGCCATCGAGCAGAGAGGTAAAGGCTCGCCCATCCGTTGTGGCCGACATGGCCACGAGACGGAGTTCGGGGCGCATGGTGCGTTGCAGATCGAGCGCGAAACCAAGCGCTGTATCGAGATCGAGCGAGCGTTCATGCACCTCGTCGAACAGAATGGCCGACACGCCCTCGAGCAGCGGGTCGGTCAGCAGGCGTCGCAGCAGCAGCCCTTCTGTCACCACCTCGATTCTGGTGGCCGCGCTCACAGCCGAATCCGTGCGCGTGCGATAACCGACTGTCTGGCCTGTGGCTTCGCCCAGCAGGGCGGCCATGCGATGGGCGGCCCCACGCACGGCAACACGCCGGGGCTCGACGACGATCAGGCGTCCTTCCTCGCGCCAGGGGGCTTGTAAAAGATGAAGCGGCACCAAAGTGGTCTTGCCTGCGCCGGGCGGCGCAACCAGTACGGCATTGCGTCCGGCATCGAGCACGGCCTGAAGCTCGGGCAGGGCAGCACAGACAGGAAGAACGGGAAGCGAAATGAGATTGGCGGGCAATAGGGGACCGGTCATAATGACTTCTATGGCGCGTCCGCGGGGCGGTCGGCAATTCTCTTCCTTCACAGCGATTGGTCTCATGCTGCGCAAGCTGTCTCCTCTTGTCCTCACCCTGCTCGCTTTCGGTTCTACTCCTGCCTTTGCCGCCGAGAGTGCCCCCGTCACCTCGGCCCATGACACTGCCACCCTGGTGACTGACCGCGACAGCGTCACGGCCGGGGGGGATCTGCATGTCGGGCTGCGTCTTCAGCTCAAGCCGGGATGGCATACCTACTGGCTCAATGCCGGTGATGCGGGCGAACCCCCGACGCTGAAAACCACGGCCAGCGGAGCCATGACCGGCCAGAGCGAGTCGATCAGCTTTCCCACCCCAGTACGCATCAGCGAAGGGGGGCTGATGTCCTACGCCTATACGGGTGACGTGCTTTTGCCCCAGACCCTGAAGCTGGAGGGCAAGGCGGGTGAGGTGACACTCAAGGCCCATGCGGAATGGCTGGTATGCGCAGCAACCTGTGTGCCTGAATCGGGTGACTTCAGCCTGACCCTGCCTTCAGGCAATGCCGCGCCCAACAGTGCCGCCGAGGGGCCGCTATTCGTCAAGGCGGCGCAGGCAAGCCCCATGCCGTCACCTTTTGCAGCGACAACGACATCAGACGCCACGTTGACCCTGAGTGGTCAGGGGCTGTCGGGCGAGAGCGTCAGCCGGGCCTGGTTCATGCCTTCCGTTACCGGCGTGATCGATCAGGTTGCTCCGCAGAAGCTGGAAGTCAGTCAGGGCAAGGTGTCGCTTGGCCTTCACTGGATCGACGCAGCGCATAAACCCGCGACGCTTGATGGTATCGTGGTGCTTCAGGATCAGGCGGGGCAGCAGACAGCTCTGTGGGTCAGCACCAGCCCCGGCACAGAGGCGGCCGGACAACGTGCGGGTGCGGGTGTGACCCTTCCCGTCGCGGGAGTGGCCTCGTCTGCGACGGCTCCCTCGCATACGGCGCTTTGGCAACTGGTGATCTTTGCCTTTCTGGGTGGGCTGATTCTCAATCTGATGCCGTGCGTCTTCCCGGTTCTGGCCATGAAGGCGTTCTCGCTTGCCCGTCTGGGCGGGTCGCATCGCCATGAGCAGATCAGCAGTGCGCTTGCGTATATGACCGGCGTGATGGGCAGTTTTGCCGCGCTGGGTGTCGCCATGATCGTGCTGCGCAGCGTGGGCTCGGCGGCAGGGTGGGGCTTTCAGTTCCAGTCGCCCGTTTTTGTGCTCGGTGTAGCCTGGCTGCTTGTCATGATGGCCCTGAACCTGCTGGGTGTTTTCGAGGTAACGGCAGGACGTCTCGGTCAGGATGTTACGCCACGCCACGGCATATGGGGCGACATGCTGACGGGGCTGCTGGCTGTGGTCGTGGCCACGCCCTGCACGGCGCCGTTCATGGGGGCTGCCATTGCGGCGGCTCTGGGTGGACCGGCATGGGCAGGACTCATGCTGTTCCTCGCCATGGGGTTCGGTCTGGCATCGCCCTATGTCGCGATTGCCACCATTCCGTTCCTGGCCCGGCATATGCCAAAGCCCGGTGCCTGGATGGCCATTCTCAAGCAGGTTCTTGCCTTCCCGCTTCTGGGAACGGCAGTCTGGCTTTTCTGGGTTGCCTGTGTGCAGCGTGGCGCCATGATCCTGCCAGTCGGGCTGGGCGGCGCGGTTGCGCTGGGGCTGGCAGCCTGGCTGTTCGGCCTGACGCAACGCGAGGCGATGATCAGGGGTGCAACCCCCTGGGTCGTTATCGGTCGGGCTGTGGCCGTTGTTGTCGTGCTGCTGGCAGGCGCCAGTCTTGTGCGCGTTGCCGATAGCGAGGCAGCTTCGCCCAGCTTTGTCGCCCATAGCGAAAATGGCGTCGTGGCCTATTCACCCGATCGGCTCGCCTCGCTGCGCGATGCTGGCAAGCCTGTCTTTATCGACATGACGGCGGCGTGGTGCATCACCTGCATGGTCAATGAGCGCGTTGCCCTGCAGGCGGCGCCCGTGCAGAAGGCCTTCGCTGCGCGGGGCGTAACATACATGAAGGGGGACTGGACCAATCGTGACGAGACCATAAGCGCCTATCTTCGTGCGCATGAGCGCGATGGCGTGCCGCTCTATGTCTATTATGCCCCCCACAAGGAGGGTGTGATCCTGCCGCAGATCCTGACTGTTTCCGAGGTGCTGGACGTTCTCAAATAGGATCGCCAGCCCGGGTCATCCATGCGTCAGGGCGTGGAAGCACCAAAGCCCGAGCCCATATACATGTGACCATGCGGACCATGGCCGGATGGTCCCTTCATGCTGACGGATGTACCGCCTGACCCGGTTCCCGTCCCCGTCACTGGACGCAGGAGCCCGGCGCGGGTGTCGTCCTCTGGTGGGTGGGGATGGGTGCAGCAGGCCAGCAGCAGCATGGCAGCGAGCAGGGGAAGAATTCTCATGAGACACCTTGGCTGTTCTCGTGTCGCACCGTGGGACTGTCAGGGCCCCTGCGCGATCTTGCCGATTCTAGGGGCTGAGCCGATAACGGCAAGCCCGCAAGCGGTTTACACCCAGACAGCCTCATTCAGCTCCCGATATCGCTCGATGCCGATGGCGCGTATGCGCGACACATCCTGATGGGGTGGCATACCGAAAATCGACCGGTATTCGCGGGTGAACTGCGAGGGGCTTTCATAGCCCACAGCAAAACCGGCATCGGCAGCAAGGCGGTTTTCATACAGCATCAGGCGTCGTGCTTCCTGGAGGCGCAGGCGCTTGCGATATTGCACGGGCGATAGCCCCGTTACCTCCTGAAACTTGCGATAGAACGTTGATCGCCCCATCCCTGCAAGACCGGGAAGGGTCGAGGCCTCGGTCTCTTCCATGAAATGGGCGCGCATATGGGCGAGCGCCCGGTTGATGCGTGATGCATCGCTTTTCTGGTCGGCAATCTCGTGCAGGACGTGGCGTTGATCACCCTGCAGGGCGCGATAGATGATCTCCCGCTTGAGCATGGGTGCCAGAAAGGTAAGGTCGTCATCATTGCCGAGGGCGATGAGCAGACGGCGCAGGGCGTCGAGCAGATCGGGGGTCACGGCACTCAGGCCAAGACTGGTGTGCAGGGGGGATCTGAGGCCCGGGTCAGCCCGTGTTTCGGCAATCACGCTGGCGATTTCCTCAGGCGTGAAGGCGATACAGGCGGCGAGATAAGGCGCCTCGGGCGTAGCGCGTGTGATGTGCCCTGAAAGAGGCAGATCCACCGTCGCAACGAGATAATGGTTCTGGTCGTAGTCGAAGCTGCTCTTGTGAATCCTGATCCTTTTTGCCCCCTGAATGATGATGTACAGGCGCGGCTCATAGACGACCAGCAGAGGGTCGGTCGTGGTTTCCGAGCGATACAGCGTCAGGAAATCGACAGCCGTGCGGGTGCTTTTGCGCGGACAATGGGCGCGCACGAGGGACTGCACGTCGCCCAGCATGGTTGCGTCAGCTTGTTGGCTCATCACGTCAGTATAGGACTTCGAGACGATAAGGCAAGTTTTGCGGATTCGAGAGATAACGGTTCTGCGGTGTGGACGCGCATGGTCTGCCTGTTCCGCAAGGACGGGAGTTTCACTGCATCAGGAGCCTGCCATGCCAGATCACGCCATGTCACCCGCAAAGGGGCTCATGACCATCCGCGCCCAGTCACGGCAGATGAGGCAATTATATCGTGTCTGGCGGGAGCAGATCAGAAAGCTCGAGCGACGCAGGATCTGTCTCTCGGCTGGGCAGAAACGCCTTATTCTGCGTGACCTATGCCGGCATTACAGGACGCTCGAACGCTCCTGCCGATTGCTCCAGGCCTGAAAGATGATGGATCTCATCTTCGTTGCGGACGCCCTCAGATATGTCGGCCTGAATGTCTATCTGGCCTTTTTTCAAAATGGGAGAACTGATCAATGACGGCAAAACTTGCTTTGGTGACAGGCGCAAGCCGTGGAATTGGTGCCGGAATTGCCTGCCAGCTTGCAGGCGAAGGCTATGACATCGCCTTTTCCTATCCCGGTGAAATGGCCGGGGCGCAGGAGACAATCAGGCAGGTCGAGGCGCTGGGTCGCAGGGCGCTGGCTATTCAGGCCGATGGCAGCACCGTTGCCGGCAATGAAAAAGTCGTGGCTGAAGCTGTGCGTGTTTTCGGCCGCCTGGATGTGCTGGTGTGCAATGCGGGCATGTACCCCAAAGGGACGATTGACGAGATCACGACCGGCGATATCGAGAAGGTGCTCAACCTCAATGTCCGTGGCCCGATGATCGAAACCATGTGCGCGGTGCGTCATATGCAGCCCGGCGGTCGTATTGTGTTGATGGGATCGGCTTTTGGCGGTCGTGCGCCGCTGCCGGGTCTGTCGCTCTATTCCGGCACCAAGGCCGCCCTTCGCGGTTTTGCCCAGGGTGTGGCGCGCGATCTGGGTGATCGGGGGATCACGATCAATGTGGTGGAACCGGGGCCGGTGAATACAGCCATGAACCCGTCAGACACCGAGGCGGCGAAAATCCTGGCCCGTTTCGTAGCAACCGGAGCCTATGGCGCGATCGAGGATATCGCTCATGTCGTGTCATTTCTGGTCAATGAGCGTTCGAGCTACATCACCGGATCGTCTCTTGCGGTCGATGGCGGGTTGCTCGCCTGACCAGAAGCGTTGCCTTCTGCCCTTTTCGGAGCAGAAGGCAACGCGACAGCCTGTTATCCGGCCTCGGCCAGAAGGGCCTCGTACTCGGCAGGGACCCCACAGAAGGTGATCGCCTCAGGCGGGATCACTTCATAATGGATTTTCATCCCGTCCCTGATCAGGTGGTTATAAAGCGGTGCCACGTAAAGCTCAGGAGATGACGGGGTGAGACGCTCCTGTTCGAGCGCCTTCAGGAAATCGCCGCTGCGGGCGAAATGGTAGAGTCCGTCACAGCACAGATCGGAAATCGGCTGTTTTTCGGTTGTGCGAATGGCCAGCGGCTCATCGCTGTTTTCCGCCGCGCCAACATAGGACCAGTTGGCACCCGACCCACGGAACACTTCGAGATAACCCTCCGACTTCCCGAACCATGCCCCTTGGGGAAAGCGGAAATTGGGGCGGAACGTGTCGATATTGAAAATGGTCAGTGGCGACTCGGCAGACATACCAGCCTGCTTGACGCCAAATTCCACCGTCTCGGCCTGGCCTGCAGTTTCATGGTCGAGAATGACAATGCGCGCATCACGAATGCCAAGCGCCTCGATTTCGCGACGAATGAAAGCTTCCGTGTCGGCCACCGTGCGGGCGATGAACACGAAAGGGTGGCTTTCGAAATAGGCTGAAAAGCTCTCGATCGAATGGGCGAACACGCTCTTGCCATGCAGGGGAAGCATGTATTTGGGCACCGGATAGCCGGCTTTGGTGAAGCGGCTGGAGAGGCCAGCCATGGGGATGACGATCATCACGCAAGTCCTTCAAGCGTGGCATACAGACGAAGGGCATTGGCGATGAATGCCTTTTGCCTGTCCGGCCGGTCGGAATGGAGCGGCAACATGGAAACGAAAAGCGATGTCATGATGGCGCGCGTTTCTCGGCTTGCCGTAGACAGACCTGCAATCTTCATTTCGGCAAAGGAATTCTGCAGCCAGTCACGCTGGGGCGAGGCATCGAACTCCAGATCGAAATCGTACTCTGACTGCTGCGTCAGGGTGTAACGACCCGCCAGAATGAAATCGTAAAGCCCATCGACGGAATGGGAGAATTTCGCGATGTCGTAACGGAAATCGCCCCAGATTTCGAGCTTGTCCGCAAACACGTAACCACGCGGATCGATGACCGAAATACGGCTGTTGCGCGAATTATAGAGAATATTGCTGAAGCAGAAATCACCATGCATCAGCGTTGCGCGCGCCGACGGGTCATGCGTGATGAGGGCCTCGATCTCCTGGGCAATGGTCATAAGCGACGGCATTGCACGACCCTTGAACGTCAGCGGGCGCGTGACATCGAACCCTGTCTCTCTGGCATAGCGCTCAAGGCGTTCGACAGTCTTGCCACCCATGAGCTGACGCGAATAGGCCTCACGCGGTGCATCGCTATGGGTGGTGGCGCAGAGCTCAAGGAATTCCGAGCAGCTCGTCAGGATCTTCTTCCAGGTGACGCGGCCGATGGAGGAAAACACGTAGAGCTCGGAGAGGTTGGGCGCGTACTGGTATTCCGTGGTGTAGAATGCCTGGCTGTCATTCTCGCCCTTGTCGAGCAGACGGGCCGCATAGGGCTGCACCGCTGCGGGAATGGACTCGAACCAGTTGGCCTCGCCCTTCATCTTGAAGCGGTCTTCAGAAAGCTTGCGAACCGTGCTTTGCGTGATTTGCAGCGAATTGAAGGCGCGGGCGGTGGTAACAAGGCGGCGCGACCGGAAATAGGTCTGGATATGGCCGAAATCATACCAGCCATCGACCTGCTTGAGGGTCAGAGGGCGGCGCTTGATATAGAGATTGAGGCCCGTGATGAAATTGCCACGCGCCTGGCTGATGGCACGTACAAGCTCGACCCCGTTCGAAAACGAGAAGAACCCGCACGCAATCGGGCGCTCGAGGTCTTCCTCGCTGGTGGCCTCGATCGTCTCGAGGCTGCTGATCGCGCCGTCATCGTGATTGATCACCGCCCAGGAGTAGTCATCACCCTCCCGGTGGCTTGCGACAACATTGAGGCCGGTTGGAATCGTGCCGAGCACCGTGTCGCCGTGAAGGATCTGGATGCCGACCGAATAGGCATTCAGAACGTTGATCGCATAGACAACAGCTTCACCCAGGGACATGCCGTCAGGCAAGGGGAGCAACGATACCCCCTTCTGTTCCAGCCTGTGCAAATCATAGGCCGGAACTTCATAGCTCTCGGGAACAGCCAGATAGATCTGGCTGATATTGAGGTCCTGCGCCTTCAGGCTGTCCGCCTGAATGTCATAGAGACGTCCTACGCCAAGCGGCAGAAAGGATGGTGGCAGTTGCCCGAACTCTGCAACGAGTTCCTGCGTGACATAGGCCCCGGACATGATCAGGGCGATGGAGGAAGAGGGGTTCATTTGCCTGATTCGATCAATGCATTGATTTCAGCGAGCGAGAGCGTGACAAATTCCCTGGGGCGGATGGCACGGTCATCGACATAAAACCCTTCGGTGCCGCACCACGGCTTGCCGACATAGATCTCGTCATAGGGAACGTCGTGCTTCTTCAGCCACTCAAGAATGACGGGAAGCGTATTCGCATTGATCTTGCCAACAGCGCCCTGATAGGTGCGCATATTGCGCGCTGTCTGAATCAGGATTTCAAATCCCTGCGCCTTGTATTCGCGCAGCTTGGCAATGAGCGGAAGGTTGGGTTCCTTCTCGCTATATGACAGATCAGGATTACTGATGGTGAGGGTGTCGTCGAGATCAATAACGAGACGCTTCATAGCCAGGGTCGAGCTCCGAAAATTATTGATTCAGCTATCTATGATTCTCTCGCTGGAATTACCATAGGATCAGATGAAATGAAAAACTTTGTATCTGCGGAGTCAGGATAAGTTCATGTAATATTGTGTAGTGGCTCGAGGATACACGACAATTTGTGTGGTTGAATTGACATCCTATGTTAGGATCGTATCCCGTCCGCTTTACGGAGCAGGCGTGTATCCCGCCTTGTAGTCATCGGAAATTTGAAGCTGCGAGAGCTTATCATGCTAAGTTCTACTATAAATATTTCATATTACTCATAATAATATAATATTATCATGTGGTGTCTGAAGGCGGCACACACATTTATCAAGTCCGATAATGCATCATGCCTGGTGACAACGCAGTTCCCCGTTTTCCTGGCTCCGCTTGATCGTTCCTACAAAGCCGTTCTTGTCGTCCTGCGCTTGGCGGCTATCGGGAGTGGACGGGCCCAGCTTCTGGCGTCATCTGCCGACGAGCGTCCCTGCGTTCTCGTCGCTTCAGGGCGGTTGATCGGGCTCTTATAAAAAGAACAGCAGGTGTACCCAGCCAGGCGGCGGGTTTCACGTGGGCCTCGATTGTCCGCCGGCTGCGTCGAGTCATCTACCAGAATCTTCAGGATCCGAGACTGGTTGAACGACGCGCGCGCCATATCTCATGGGAGACAGATCATCTGTGGCGATCTGGGATATCAGATCAGAACACGAGTTCGAATTTTCTGGGAAAAAATGGTGCCCAAGACCGGGATCGAACCAGTGACACTGCGATTTTCAGTCGCATGCTCTACCAACTGAGCTACTTGGGCACCGTCACCTGACGGTGTGAAAGGGGGTTTACTCCAAGCCGTCACGGTGATCAAGCGGGGGAAAGCCGTTTTTTTCGGCTTCATCCTCATCCACGGCCGGAACGCTGTAGCTTTCATTGAACCAACGCCCCAGATCCACATCGGCACAGCGCTTGCTGCAAAATGGCCTGAAGGCGTGGAGCGTCGGTTTCTGGCAGATGGGACACAGGCTCATGGGGTGAAACTCCAGTAGCTGTCAGGGTAATCAGGCATCATGTGCAGGGTGAGCGGTGCCCCCCATTCAAGCGAGAACTGTGCCACAGCCTGATTGTCCGCCTCCAACGCGCGTGTGACAGCCAGCGATGCCTGCAGAACCGGTGTTGGGTTGGGCCTCTGTTCCGTCGGCCTCGCTGGCCGGTCGCGCAGGATTTGCCTCAGCGCCTGCAGGCCACGGCCACCGGGGCTGGAAAGGCACTCATGCAAGGGCGCGCGTCCCCTGGTGCGAACGATCTCCAGCAGACCCAGCGCAGTCGCGCCCAGCATGCGCGGTTGCATCGGATCGCCTTCGAGCGCCTCGGCCATAAACCTGCCCAGCGCCGGACGTTTGCGCAGGGGGACACCCGCCGGATCAACCAGGATCGCCCCGCTGAGATTGCGCATGCGTATCTGCTGCGCCAAAGCCGCAAAGGCATGACGATTGGCCGTGAACCCGTCCATCTGCCGACGCTGGTCGGGGTGGGGGTCATCCAGATCGATGGCGGTCAGTGCCGGGGTCGGGCTGAAACTTGCCCTGATGCCATGGGGCAATGCTGCCTGCGACGTCATCAGGTCATCGCATTCAGCATCGAGCACAGCGTCGAAGGCGTGGCTGACACGGGTGATGCGTGGCCTGAGGGCAGCAGGGATCAGGGCCATGAGGGTTGGGGAGTCACACAGCAATGCGGCGTCCGGGTAACGCGCTGCGATGTCCTCCAGCGGTGAGGGGCCTCGTGCAACAAGGCCGGGGCGCTCGGTCGCCGTGGGTGTGTGGCTGACGGGCTTGAGGCGTAGCCCCTTGCCATTCTGGGCACTGCGCGTCACCCGAGCGGTGACCAGAGCTCCTTCGGCATGGGTGCCGGTGAGAAAGCCGGAGCTGTTGTCACCAAGGAGCACGAAAGCGCCGCCCAGGGCGGGCGCGGATTTTTGCACGCGTACGGCGTGGAGGTCGCCATAGCCATCGGGCATGCCCGGCCGCCACAGGGAAAAATCGACAAGTCTTTCCTCATCGCAAATTGCGATGCGTGCCTCGCCCGGTGACCAGGCGATGCGACATTCCATCATGCGATGAAGCGACAGGGCTGGCCGCGCAGCATCTGGGCCGTCTCGAAAAGGGGAAGGCCAATCACGGCTGAGGGACTTCCGCCCACATAACGTATGACAGAGGCTGCGGCACCCTGAAGCGCATAGCCGCCAGCCTTGCCCTGCCAGTCTCCCTGATCGAGCAGCGCCGCTATCTGCGCCTCTGTCAGGCGGGAGAACGTCACATCGGTCTCGACCAGACGTTCGACCACACGTCCGGCAGCCCAGCCACCGGCAGGTAGCACGCAGACGGCAGTCAGGACTGTATGACGACGACCGGAAAGCAGGCGAAGGCAGCGTTCCGCCGTTGCGCGGTCTTCGGCCTTGGGCAGGATGCGGCGCCCGACGGCGACCAGCGTGTCAGCAGCCAGAACAAGGGCTTCCTGCTGGCAGCGCATGGCGACAAGTTCGGCCTTCATGCGGGCCAGACGCGCCACGCAGGCGCGGGGCGTCTCGTTCTGTCGTGGCGATTCGTCAAGATCGGCCGCGTCGATGCGGTCCGGGGTCAGCCCGATCTGTCGCAGCAGGTCCACCCGTCGCGGCGATGCCGAGGCAAGAACCAGCTCCGGCCTTGTGCCGTCTGTCACGCGAACGCTCTTACTTGAAGCGGAAGGTGATGCGGCCCTTGGACAGGTCGTAGGGGGTCATTTCGACATTGACGCGGTCACCGGCCAGAACGCGGATACGGTTCTTGCGCATCTTGCCGCTGGTATGGGCCAGAATGGTGTGCTCGTTGTCGAGTGTGACGCGGAACATGGCATTTGGCAGCAGCTCGGTCACCGTGCCGCTGAATTCGATCATGTCTTCTTTTGACATCTGAGTCCTTGAAACTGTGCTCTGATACAGGCCGGAAAATCCCCGGCAGGATGAAATTATGCCGCGTATGTGCTGGCTCGACGTCGTTACGTCAAGTTTCTTGGTGATTCTGGCCCCGAAAAGAGGCGTTTTGGCCTCTGCGCGCTAGCCTCGTCACCCCGGGTTAAGGACTTGCTGACCTGCCGCTATGAATGGCCGGATCAGGGATCCATGACCGGGGGCAGTTCCGTCGGCGGGCTTCAGCCCAGAGCGTCGAGTCGTGCTGACAGGCTCAGCGCATGGGCATCGAGCCCCTCGGCTTTGGCCAGCCTGACGCCTGCAGGACCGACAGCGCGCAGACCATCGGCCCCGGCTGATATCGTGGTGGTGCGCTTGAGAAAATCAAACACCGACAGGCCCGAGGCAAAACGTGCCGTGCGGCTTGTGGGCAGAACGTGGTTCGGCCCGCCAACATAATCGCCTACAGCCTCGGGGCAGTTGCGACCAAGGAACATGGCACCGGCATGACGGATCAGCGTGGAAAACTGCTCGGCATCATCCAGCATGACTTCAAGATGCTCAGAGGCAAAGCGGTTGGCAATTTCAGCGGCCTCATTCCAGTCGCGCACAATCACCACCGCGCCATGATCGGTCCAGGACTTTCCGGCAATGGCAGCACGGGGGAGGGTCTTGAGTTCGGTCTCGACGGCTTCCACCACAGATCGGGCAAAGCCGGCATCGTCTGTGATGAGAACCGCCTGTGCCAGTTCGTCATGTTCTGCCTGGGCCAGCAGATCGAGCGCCACGAAGCGCGGGTTGTTGCGGTTATCGGCCACAATCACGACCTCGGACGGACCGGCAATCGAGTCGATCCCTACGTGACCGAACACCTGACGCTTGGCCTCGGCGACATAGGCATTGCCCGGGCCGACGATGCGATCGACAGGGCGAATGCTGTTCGTGCCATAGGCGAGCGCGGCCACAGCCTGCGCACCGCCAACCCGATAGATCTCGCTCACGCCGCAGACACGCGCAGCCGCCAGAACGAGCGGGTTCAGTACGCCATCGGGGCAGGGTACACACATGGCGATGCGGCCAACGCCTGCCACACGGGCTGGCAGGGCGTTCATGAGCACAGAGGACGGATATGCCGCCTTGCCGCCCGGCACATAGAGCCCAACGGCATCGAGCGGCGTCCAGCGCATGCCCAGGGTCAGCCCGGCCTCATCCTGATAGGCGAGGTTCGAAGGCATCTGTGCCCGATGAAAGGATTCGATGCGTGAGGCAGCGAGATTGAGCGCTTCCATCAGATCGGCATCGACCTTGTCGGCCTCACGTGCAATTTCGTCTGCGGTGATGGCCAGCCCTTCCGGGGCGAGGCTCAACCGGTCGAAACGCGCCGTGTAGTCGCACAGAGCCGTGTCACCCTGCTCACGAATGGTGGCGATGATATCGCGCACCGGCGTGCTCACACTGGTTTCAACAGCGCTCCGGTCAGAGAGCAGCGTTGCGAGACGGGATTCGAAATCCGTATCGGTGCTTTGCAGCCATTTCATGCTGTTTTCTCCTGAAGGGCGTCGCGAAAGCGTTCGATCAGGGCACGAATGGCGTCGGGTCGGGTTTTCAGGGCAACGCGATTGACGATGAGGCGGCTCGTGACATGCGCGATGACATCAGTCTCGCGCAGGCCATTGGCCTTGAGGGTCGAGCCGGTATCCACCAGATCGACAATCACGCTGGCCATGTCGAGTGTAGGGGCGAGTTCCATGGCGCCGTGCAGATGCACGATTTCGGCATTGATGCCTTTGGCCGCGAAATGACGCCGCGTGATGGTCGGATATTTGGTCGCAACACGCAGATGCGAACTGGCTGCGGTCTTGTCATGATCGTCGTTCTGACCGGCCATCCCGACCGGGCGGGCGATGGAAATGCGGCAGCCGCCGATTCCGAGATCGAGCGGCGCATAGATGTCGGGATAGTCAAATTCCATCAGCACATCGGCACCGCAAACGCCGATCTGCGCGCCTCCATGCGCTACAAAAGTCGCGACATCGAAAGAGCGCACGCGCACCACATCGACCTTGGGGTCGAGCGTTGGAAAACGCAGGCTGCGTGTCCCTTCGCCAATGGCGCTGCCATCCTGAAAAAGCCCTGTGCGTTCAAGCACGGGGCCCAGCGCCTTGAGGATACGCCCCTTTGGTAGTGCCAGAACAAGCGGCGCATCGTTCAGAGGCGCGTGCTGGGCATTGTCACGGGATTCGGAGGCAGGTTCGGATACGGCATTCATCACGACATTCCTGTAGCACAATCTCGCTCAGGCAAGAACCGGGCGGGCACAAGGTTTTTGTCCGGGATGCAGGCCGTCTGCCCTCGGGCCGCAGGGCCTTGCGTGCTGGCGACAGGAGGTATGGCTCACGCAGTGATGACCATCTCGATGGCCAGGAAGGCGGGCGGGCCTGCAACCCAGAGCGCCGCAATCCGCTAGATTGGGCAAGAACCGTCTTTTCGGGAATGACAGGAGCCCTGAATGTCTCGCAGCGAATTTACCCCTGACCTCGCCACCGCCACACCGCGTGCCGATGAAGAACAGGTCCATCTGCAACTTAATGACGGGGCACGCATCCCGCAATTCGGCCTTGGTGTTTACAAGACCCCGGCTGACGAAACGGCTGAAATCGTGCGCTATGCTGCCAAGGCAGGTTACCGCATGGTCGATACGGCGGCGTTTTACGGCAATGAAAGTGGCGTTGGCGATGCGCTGCAGGATTATCCGGATCTGTATGTCTCGACCAAGCTCTGGGCCAGCGACATGGGTTACGATGCCGCCCTGCGTGCCTTTGATGTCAGCGCGAAAAAGCTGCGCCGCGATGTGGTCGACCTCTATCTGATCCACTGGCCCATGCCGAAGAAGGATCTGTATGTTGAAAGCTGGAAAGCGCTCATTGAGCTCAAGAAGCAGGGGCGTATCCGGTCGATTGGTGTCTGCAATTTCGAGCCTGAACATCTGACGCGTCTGATCGAGGAAACCGGGGTCAAGCCCGTGCTCAACCAGATTGAACTGCACCCGGCTTTCCAGCAGAAGAAGCTGCGGGCTTTCAATGAGTCGCTCGATATTCGCACCGAGGCCTGGAGCCCGCTGGGACGCGGTACGGGGCTGGATGGCGAGATCATCACCAGCATCGCGAAGAAGCACGGCAAGACGCCGGGTCAGGTGACGATCCGCTGGCATCTCGATCAGGGCAATGTCGTCATTCCCAAATCAGCGCATCAGAAGCGCATCGATGAGAATTTCGACGTATTCGATTTCCGCCTTGATGAGGACGATATGAGCCGCATCGCCACCCTCGACCGGGAGGACGGGCGCACGGGCCCCAACCCGTTCACGGCAGATTTCTGAGACTGGTCTTGTCTGACGGGCACTCCGCGGGACGAGGCGCTTGCGTCACATAGGGGCGCGAATACGGGCCTCGTATCGAGAGGGCGAGCAGCTGCTTTCGGTCAAGGCAGACGGCTTCTCTGACAGTACGGGGTTCGCGTGCCCCGCGAGCCTTTGCTGGGTTCGCTCTATCACGATTGGGAGACCACGTGTCCGCCTCCGCAAGGCGATGCGGCGTTACGTAACGCCTCTCTGGCGGCAGCCCATCTTCGCCGGTGAACAATAAGCGTCTGGGTTCTGGTGCAGAGGACTTGGTGCCGTTCGGCATCCTGAGCCCTGGCGCAGTGCACTCCATTCCGGCTCGATATCCGTCGAGTAAAAAGCGGCCCGTTTGCCAGGTCCAAGCCTAAGGCGACAGGCGAGCGAGTTCGGGTAGTGACAGGGATGGGGCTTAGGACGCGCTTTTAAGGCAGACATCCCGTTACCTGTCTCGTTAAGTCATCCGGTCAGGCGGCCAAGACGATAGGGGCCGCGCTCCGCTGATGGAGCACGGCCGCCTGTCGCGTCCTGCCTACTCCCTCAGACGTCGTGTACCGTATCCAGATCGCCAAACCGGGTGAATTCGCCCTCGAAATACAGCGGGATGGTGCCGGTTGGTCCGTGACGCTGTTTTTCCAGAATCAGTTCGGCCTTGTTATGCACGAGCGCCATCTTGCGCTGCCATTCCTCCATCGCGACCTGATATTTGTCCATGCTCTCATAAGCGCTGTCTTTGGGCATGCGCTGCTGGAGATAATATTCATCGCGATAAACGAACATCACGGCGTCGGCGTCCTGCTCGATCGAGCCTGATTCGCGCAGATCCGAAAGCATCGGGCGCTTGTCTTCTCGCGATTCTACCTGACGCGAAAGCTGGGACAAGGCGATGACCGGCACCGAGAGCTCCTTGGCGATGGCCTTGAGTCCCTGGGTGATCATCGAGATTTCGAGCACGCGGCTCTCGGGTTTGGTCCCGATGGCAGGGCGCATAAGCTGAAGGTAGTCAACCACCACAAGGCTGAGCCCCTTGGTGCGTGCCAGACGGCGGCACCGTGTCCGCATGGCGGAAAGCGAAATGGCTGGAGTATCGTCAATATGCAGGGGCAGTTCCGACAATTCGCGCGAGACACGCACGAAGCGATCGAACTCGCGCTGGCCGATATCGCCACGACGAATCTTCTCACCCGACACTTCGGACTGCTCGGAGAGGATACGTGTCGCCAGCTGTTCCGATGACATTTCGAGCGAGAAAATGGCGACAGCGCCGCGCGGCTTGATGCCCTTGTCTTCAGCCTCGCGCAAAAGCGCCTGTGCGGCCGAGAAGGCGATCTTGGTGGCCAGGGCGGTTTTGCCCATGGCCGGCCGTCCGGCCAGAATGAGCAGATCCGACGGATGCAGGCCGCCGGTTTTCTTGTCAAAATCGCGCAGCCCCGATGTCAGGCCACTCACATCGCCTGTGCGCTGAAAGGCCTGCTCGGCGACCTGCAATGCGCCGGTCAGGGCCCGCTCGAAGGTGACGAAACCGCCATCCTGCCCCTTGTCGGTGGCAAGCTTGAACAGGGTTTCTTCCGCCGCCGCGATCTGGTCGCCGCCCTCAAGATCGGCACGTGCCCCATAGGCGTTGTTGACGACCGTCTCGCCAATATCGATCAGCTGGCGGCGTATCCAGGCGTCGTGAATGGCGCGCCCGTAATCACCGGCGTTCACGATACCGACCATCGCCATCAGCAACTGGCCCAGATATTGCGGTCCGCCTACCTCATCCAGCAGGCCCGAATGTTCGAATTCGGCGCGCATGGTGATCGGATCGGCCAGCATGCCGCGATCAATGCGTCGGGCGATGGCCTCGAAAATCCGCCCATGCAGAGGGTCGGCGAAATGGGCTGCCTCAAGGAAATCCGAGACGCGCTCATAGGCCTTGTTATTGGTCAGTAACGCACCCAGCAGGGCGCGCTCTGCCTCCGGATTGGCAGGAGGGGTGCGCCGAAGCAGCGCAGTCAGGCCGTCATCGGCCAGAGCTCGGACAGGGGTATCGGTCATGGTCACAGCGCCCCTCTACCACGCTCGATGGCGATTCGATCAAGTTAAGAGGATGGGGTGTTGCCACCCAGGGGCAATAAGTCGATTCTTCCCTCCCTGCCCGGCTAATGGGGGGAGGCGGGTGTATGGGGTTCGTTCGCGGCCCTTGCCCGCCGGTATCTGTCTCTGGCCTTGCCGGTCGGGCACCGGGCCTTGGAGGTGTATCCCTCTGGCATCATCGTTTTGTGAGACCAAGCCATGACCCATCCCGCCCTTTTTGCCCATATCCCCGGAGAGGGGTTGCTGCAGGTGCAGGAACTCGGTCTGGCCTTTCTGCTCTCGGCGCTGATCGGGCTTGAGCGTGAGTATCGACAGAAGGCAGCGGGGTTTCGTACCTATACGCTGGTTGGGGTCTCCGCCGCGCTGTTCATGCTGATCTCCAAATACGGTTTCGATGATGTGCTCACCCCGGACCGTGTGGTGGTCGATCCCTCGCGTGTTGCGGCCCAGATCGTGTCCGGCCTCGGCTTTATCGGTGGCGGTGTCATTTTCATGCGGCGCGATACGGTGCGTGGCCTGACCACTGCCGCCTCTGTGTGGTTGACAGCGGCTATCGGCATGGCGTGCGGCGCGGGAATGACGATCGTCGCCGTGCTGACGACAATCGGTTATCTGCTGATCATGTTCCTGACACCCGGCTGGCTTCTGCATTTCCCGCGTGCCCCGCGTCACGGGTTCAAGGTCAGTGTACGCGGTGCCGCTGATATCGATTTTGTCGATCCTGTCTGTGCGGCGCTCAGGAAACTCGGCTTCACGCTGGGTCATATGGCGCAGGAGCGTCACGATGAGAGCGACCGGCTGATCATGACGGTGCATGTACACGGCCTCAAAGCCCCGGATGACGTCGTGACAGCCTTGATGCACCTCCCCGGCGTGCAAGCGGTGTGGAGCGAAAAGCAGGACGAGGCTCCGGACTAGGCGTCCGTCATTGCGTATGGCGGCGGAGTTCGCGCCGTACGCCCAACAGACATGAACTTATTGCGTTGATCGAGGGCGCTGCGGCAGCGCTCTGGAAAGTTCCCGACGCGTTTAGGGAGCGCCTGCGCAAGTCAGAAGAGGTCAATCCCACCCTGGGAAATCAAGGCTTCTTCCAGACGGCAGATCAGGGGCATCCAAAGGGCGACTGCCCTTTGGCGGGTTTCAGGGCAGAGCCCTGAGAGAACTGTCTGTGGAAGCACTGCCTAGAAGCTGTGCAGATGGCAAAGCCCCTCCGGGGAGAGAATACGGGTCAGGGTTTCCTCGGGAACGAGCTGGCGCTCACGGACAATTTCGATCACGCCGCGTCCGGTACGATGGGCTTCGAGCGCGATGGCAGTGGCGGTCTCGTAGCCGATAAAGGGGTTGAGCACCGTAACCAGCCCGATCGAATGGGTGACCATCGCCTCAAGCTGGGCGGCATTGGCGGTGATGCCACGAATACAGCGCGATTCGAGTGTCAGACAGGCAGCGTGCAGATGGGTCAGGCTTTTGAACAGACTATGGGCAATGATGGGCTCGAAAGCGTTGAGCTGTAGCTGTCCGGCTTCGGCGGCCATGGTGACGGTTAAGTCATTGCCGATGACCTCAAAAGCCACCTGATTGACCACCTCCGGAATGACGGGATTGATCTTGCCCGGCATGATCGACGAGCCCGATTGCATGGGCGGCAGGTTGATCTCATTCAGCCCGGCGCGAGGGCCGGAGGATAGAAGCCGCAAATCGTTGCAGATCTTGGAAATCTTGACCGCAAAACGCTTGAGAACGCCCGATACCTGAACGAAAGCACCGCAATCCTGTGTCGCCTCGATCAGATCCGAGGCCGTCAGCAGATGCAGGTTGGTGATCATGTTCAGATGGCCGCAGACGGTTCTGGCAAAGGCGGGATGGCCCGCAATGCCGGTGCCGATGGCCGTGCCGCCCAGATTGATCTCGCTGATCAGAAGAATGGCCTCCTGCAGGCGCTTCTGATCCTCGTCCAGCATGACGGCATAGGTGTGAAATTCCTGCCCGAGCGTCATGGGAACGGCATCCTGGAGCTGGGTGCGGCCCATCTTCAGAATGTCATGAAATTCCGTCGCCTTGGCCATGAAGGCCTTGCGGAGCACGGTCATGGCATCGGTCAGATGGTTCACGCCATGAATGGCGGCAATACGCAGCGCCGTGGGATAAACATCATTGGTGCTCTGGCCCATATTGACGTGATCGATGGGGTGAAGCGCTGCGTAATCCCCTTTTGCCCGTCCCAGATGATCGAGGGCGCGATTGGCGATGACCTCGTTGGCATTCATGTTGGTCGAGGTGCCGGCCCCGCCCTGTATGACATCAACCACGAACTGGTCATGCAGCATGCCAGCGCGCACATCCTCGCAGGCAGCAATAATGGCGCGCGTGCGAGAGGCATCGAGCAGGCCAAGGTCATGATTGCTCTGGGCAGCCGCCTGCTTGATGGCGGCGAGGGCATTGATCAGCTCGGGATAGGCGCTGATCTGTCGTCCGGTAATGGGAAAGTTCTCGACAGCGCGCAGCGTGTGGATACCGTAATACGCCTCTGCCGGCACCTCGCGTGTGCCGAGAAGGTCGTGTTCCGTTCTGGTGGCTGGCATGATCGTCTCCTCAGTCCTGTCACCAGAGGAAATGATCATGCCGTGCATGACAAGCCAGACGGGGGGCTTGGGGCATGTCCATTGGATGCATGAGCTATGCGATCATTGCAGGCGATGTTGCGCAGCCCCGCGATGTGCGCTCCCCGTGCCTCTGGAAATGCAGGCGGATGCACCGCGGAGGCGATGGCGTCAGGCTGTAAAGAACCGGCTCAACCCCAGATCACGCAGCCCCTTGCGATAGGCGATCGAACTGCGATCGGCCATGACATGGGCCTCGAGCGTCGGGTCGAGGGGCAGACATTCGGGCTTTTGGGCCTCCACGAGCAAACGATCCTCCTCAAAGACGCGGCGATTGAAGTCATAGACGGCTTCGACGGGGATATCGGTATCGAAGTTGCGGCAGATCGGCGCGAACATGCGTGTCTTGCGGGCAGAGACGGGTGAGGCGGCATTCATGATCACCAGACGGCCATCCTCCGGAAAGTGGATCTCCAGCGTTGCCGTGAAGGGCAGGGAGGTTCGGAAGTGTCGCAACCATTCAAAGCCCGCAGGGGCACGCCCTTCTACGCCAATGGGATAATTGCCGACCGAACTGCGATATTCGACCTCGAAACCCTCCTCTGTCCGCCGCGGCATATAGGGGGGAACGACCGGGTTTTCAGGGTCGGCAAAGGTATCGGCGTGCACAAAGGCAAAATGTGCGACATCCAGAAACCCCTCGACCTGCCGACCGGCAAACCCGGCGATGTCGATCGAGGGACAGGTGATCTGTTGATAGGCCGGGTCATGCCAGTGGGGCATGGTCGGCACGTCATGGGGCGCCTCGCCAGCGAGACACGTCCAGACCAGACCATAGCACTCGCGCACGGGGAAGGTTTTCAGGTGCAGCTTGCCCGGTATGGCAGCACTGGGATGGGCAGGAACACGCACGCAGCGCCCTGACCCGCCAAAGCGAAAACCGTGATAGGCGCAGGCAATGGTCTCGCCATCACCCGTGCCGAGGCTGAGCGGCACACCGCGATGCGGGCAGATATCCTGTGCCACCACGATATTGTCACCCGCACGATAGATGACCAGCGTTTCATCCAGCAATGTGGCCGCTACAGGAGCGGTGCCGATGTCGCGGCTCAGCGCGACGGGATACCAGAAGCGCGAGAGAATGGCCCAGTCGGCTGTGTCAAAGCTGCACTGGCGCGGAAGCTGTACCGGGCGGTCGAGTGTTTCGGACATGAAAGCCCCCGCAGAAGGAGTGGATCGTCACAAAGACATGTCACGCGCACCCCGTTCGAGGATATATCCAAATTCCTGACAGGGCGTTTCGAAAAAGAGAGCACTCGACCATGCCGGTATTCTCCCGTTTCTCGCGTTATTTTCTGGCCGTGGCGCAGCATGGGTCGATCCGGCGCGCGGCCGAGGCAACCGGAATTTCGGCCTCATCCATCGACCGGCAGATCCTGCAGGGTGAGGCCCGTCTGGGTGCTGCCTTGTTCGAACGTTTGCCGTCAGGCCTTCGGCTGACGGCAGCAGGCGAGATGCTGCTGGTTCAGGTCAGACGCTGGGATCGTGAATTTGGGGATTGCCGCACACGCATGGAGGATCTCAAGGGGCTCAAGCGCGGCCATGTGACGCTGCTTATTCCGGAGGCAATGGCGAGGGGGCTGGTCCCGCGTATCGTGGCCTCCATACGCGAGCATCATCCCGGGGTGACGCTGGGCGTCCGTGTCATGACCAATCACGAGATTTCGCCGGCCCTGCTCGAAGGGCAGGGAGATCTGGCGCTGGTTTTCGATCCTGTGGTGTCACATCGCCTTGCGGTGCGGGCCTCGGTGGCCTTTCCCGTCGGGTTTGTCACCACGCCCGGCCATCCGCTGACGAACGGACAGACGGCGCGGTTCAGCCAATGCAGCCTCTACCCTGTGATCGCGCCACGACCGCCGCTGGCACTGGGCGAGAAGATCGCCTGGCTGGCCGAGGAAACCGGATTGGCACTGAATCCGGTCTGTGACTCAGATGATATCGAGGCGATCAGGGCGCTGGTCCGTCATGGGGTCGGGGTCAGCCTGCTCAGCTATATCGATGTCCTGCCAGAGATCGAGGCCGGGACACTCGCCTTTGTACCGCTCGAGCACAGCCGGATACGCCCTCTGACGCTCGGATTCTGCGTCGATCAGGCGCGATCCTTGCCTGTCGCAGCGCGGCTCGTGGCGCAGGCGCTCGAGCAGGGCCTACCGGGACTAGCCTATTCCGCTCCGGCTGTCTGAGCGGTCAGGTCTCAGCCTTCGTGGTGATTGACCAGGGGCTGATGGCCGACGCTGGCCGAGGAAATGGCCTGAACGGCATCGGCTGAATCGACGACAACCAGTGCATCGCCCGCGATCGGCGTAGGCGTGCGATCCTTGGGCAGCAGGGCGCGAAAACGCGTATCGTAGCTGGCGGCCTGCTCATATTGCACATCCAGCAGGCCATTCTTGTCCATGAACACGTTCATGGTGGCGGGGATGCGTATGCAACCCTCGGAGGCAGGATGACCGAGGCGCTGTTCCAGAAAATCAGGGTCGGTCGCGTGGATTTCGAGCCGGATATCACCTGTCTCATGGGTGGGCAGCCAGCCTTTGACGGCGTTGTGCCAGCCCATATCCCAGACGCGCATGCCTTTGGCACCAATGCCACGTATGCCGTTCTCGTTTTTCGTGCCTAAGGCACGGTAACCGAGACGGTCCGGGGAATTGATGAATACGCCTGTGGGGGTGATGTAATAGAACTTGCGGCCTGCGCGACCGGTCGAGACGGGGGTCCCCCCCAGAGTCTCCCAGTCTGCATTGCCCGGCATGGCCAGCACAAAGCACAGGCGCTGCACCTTGGGGTTGCGATCGACCACCATCAGGATCTGGGGGCGGTCGATGGGCGTGTTCGTGCTGGCAATGGCGGCACGGGCAAGGCGGATAAAGCGCTGGCGCTGCTCAGGGGTATAGGTTGTAAAGCGCGAAACCGATTTCTTCATGCTCAGCGTCAGACGGCTGGCTTCCAGACGGGCATCGTGCTCCGACAGGACAGGCAGGGGCGGAATGACGATGGGCGGTGTCGTCGCATGATCCGGCACGGAAGAGACCGCTCCCGCCTGGGTGGGGAGTGGTGGCTGGGCCGCCGGGGCAGCCAGAGCCGTCGTCGGGTTTTTGGTCTGGGCCTGGGCGCAGCCCGAGAGCGCGCTGGCAGAGAGAATGCACCCCAGGAACAGGCCTGGCAGGGCCTGCCTTGTCTGGGTCAGAAAGCCCGGCATCACCGTCCTGTTTCTCGTCTGCATCTCAACTCCAGTGCTTCATGGCGGCAACGTTCAGGGCTGCGCTCAGTTTGCTCCGTTCTTGCCGGAAGCGCCTTCATTCAGATAGCGGCTGAACCATGCCAGCATGCGTTTTTGTGCATCGCTCGCATGGTCGTGACCGCGCATCCCGTGTCCTTCACCGGGGTAGATCACAAGGCTGGTCGGAATTCCGAGCGCGCGCAAGGCATGGTAGAACTCGAGACTTTGTGCAGGCGGACATTCCACATCATTGGCTCCGACGTAAATAAAGGTCGGCGTCCTGACTTGCTTGATGAAAGTCATGGGTGAGGAATGGGCGTAGATGGCCGGGTCATCATAGACCGTGGCCCCGAAAAAGGGCGGCATCCAGGCATCGATACCGTTCTGGCCATAATAGGACTGCCAGTTGGCAATGCCGCCACCCGCTGCTGCGGCCTTGAAGCGGTTTGTCTGTGTCACGATCCACATGGTCATGTAACCGCCATAGGAATAGCCAGTCACGCCCAGACGGTTTTCGTCGATTGGGGCGGTCTTTTCCAGCGCATCGATGCCGCGCTGGATGTCGCGCAGATCGCCGTGACCGAAATCGCGGCGGTTGGCCATGGTGAAGGTTTCGCCCTGGCCATAACTGCCGCGCGGGTTGGGCAGGAACAGATCGTAGCCAGCATCGAGCAGCACGGCCGCATCGCCGGTGGGACGCAGGAAGCGGGGCGTGACGGCCGATGAAGGGCCACCATGAATGATGGTGATCATCGGCACCTTGCCGTTGCGGGTCATGGCGGCGGGGCGTGACCGGGGTGCAAGGTGCCAGCCCTGTACCTTGAAGCCGTCACTCACCCAGCTGACGCTGGAGGCAGTGTAGGGTACGGTCTGGCCGTCATTGGAATGGGTGAATTGCTGCCATGCGCCAAGGCGACCGGCCCAGATTTCAGGCGGGCTCGTGAAGCTCTGGCGTATCACGACACTCTGGTCGCCTGCGCAGGTCAGACGGGGTTCGCCACCCCCATCGGAGAGCAGGCCGTCTGCGCTTGCCATGAGGGGAGGCTTGTCATCGATGGACCGCATGACGGTCATGGGGCCTGCAATGGTCGAGGCGATCAGGCGCCCCTGACACCAGCTCAGCCCGGTGACCGTAGCCTTGAGGGTGCGCGTCAGATTGACCGGCGCGGCCTTGGACTGTGACAGATCGAGCTGCAAGGCATCACCGCCAAAGAACCCGAAATCACTCATCAGCCCTGCGACGAAACTGACACTCCCGCCATCGGGTGAGACGAGCGGCAGGCCGATCTGCTGCGAAAGCGGGTGGGTGTACAGCACCTGCTCTTTTGAATCGGCAAAGCGCGACAGATGTGCCGACCACCAATGGGCATCACCATTGCCCGGCGCTGCCGTGCCGATGAAGGCGGGGGTGCTGTTGGGCAGCCAGTCATATTCATAGACATACAAACCATCAGGCGACTGCCAGTGAAGACCGTCCTTCTCGATGGTTGCGATACGCTGCTCGTCTTCCGTTGCGTCGATCTCACCCGTCTCGGGCGCGCCGGCCTGCAGGGCACCGGGGTCACGACGGGCATTGGCAATGGCCAGAACGGCAAGGCCGCCTTTGGGGCCATAGCGCAGATCCTGAAGCGAGCCCGTGAATTTCAACAGGCTGGTTACGGTCTTGCCATCGGCTGTAACGCTCAGGATTTCACGGTTCTGGGTGTTCTTGTGGCGGATGATGAAAGCCAGACGGGTTCCATCGGGGCTCCAGCTGGGGCTGGAGGGCGCACAATCCTTGCAGGGCAGCGCAACGGTCGTGGTGTGACCATCGGGCAGGGTGCGGATCACAAGGCTTGCCGGTGCCGCCTCGGCAGTTCCCACAGCTTCCATGCTGTCGAGTGAGGCCAGAGAATGGCCATCAGGTGAAAGCGCTGGCGCAGTGTAGAAATGCAGCGGTGCCGCCTGTGCGCTTGCCAGGGTTACGCCGCCGAGGGTCGCGCTCCCCATCCCGAGAGAGAGCAGCGATGTGCCGAGCAGGCGGACCCGCGACAAGGAAAGGAGCGACATGATCGGCTTCAGCTTTCGGATGAGAGGGGGGTGGAAACGGGGCGCCCTGCCGGGCGGGACGGGAAAATGCGATGCCATGTTCTCGTGCCGAAGCGGCCGATGGCATCCATGTAAAGATAGACCACCGGGGTGGTGTAAAGCGTGAGCAGCTGGCTGATGAGCATGCCGCCCACAATCGCAATCCCCAGCGGGCGACGCATTTCCGACCCATAGCCGTGACCTGTCATCAACGGCACCGCGCCAAGCGCGGCAGCAAGGGTGGTCATGAGAATGGGCCTGAAACGCGTAAGGCAGGCTTCATAGATGGCTTCGCGCGGGGTGTGCCCCAGTTCCTTCTCGGCATAGAGCGCGAAATCGATCATCAGGATCGCATTCTTTTTCACGATGCCGGTCAGCAGGATCATGCCGATCATGGCGATGAGGCTGAACGACTCCCCGCCGATCCAGAGCCCCAGAATGGCCCCGATACCGGCAGAAGGCAGCGTGGAGAGAATGGTAAACGGGTGAATCAGGCTCTCATAGAGAATCCCGAGCACGATATACATGGCAAAGAGCGCGGCCATGAAGGCCAGCAACTCATTGACCAGCATCTCCTTTGTTTCACCGGCAAGCCCCGAGAACTCGCCTGTCAGACCCGCAGGTGCACCCATATTCCTGAGTGTATCCTCGATCAGCTTGCGGGCATCCTCATAGGTCTTGCCATCGATCAGGTCGAAGCTGATGGCGGTTGAGGTCATGCCATCCTGATGATCGATTTCCATCGGTGTCGGCTCCATGACCAGATCCGCCACGTTGATGAGCGGAATCATGGTCTCGACCGATGAGGCAACGGCCGAACCGTTGGAATTGTTACCGGTAATCTGGTTGGCAATCGCGTTGCGCAGTGAGGCCTGGCTGAGCTGTGTTGCGGTCGAGGCCGTGCTGCCACCCGCTGTGCGTACACGGATCTGGTTGGAGCGCACGGCACCGGCAGGCGTGCCAGAGGCGGTGGAGATCCACGTGCTGCGAAGCTGCTCGGGTGATTCACGATAGGCGCGCGCCACCTCCATCACCACAGAATGGGTGGTGAGTTCGGTATGGATGCGAGATGCCACGGTCTGGCCATAGGCATCATAGAGCACATTGCCCACGAGCTGCGGTGTCACCAGATAACGCGCTTCGGTATCGCGCCGGAGTTTGACATGAACCGATGCGCCATGACCCTCGATATTGGTCATGACGGAAGACATCATCTTCTCCTTGCGCAGCCTGGCCACAAGGCGCGGTACCCAGAGCTTCAGCTCGGCCACATCCTGATCGCGCAGCACATAGCGGAAGGCACCGCTGCGATGCTGACCGCCGCCGCCATTGGGGTCACCCGCCGAGAAGAACGAGGTGCGCAGGCCCGGCATGTCACCCAGCTTCTTGCGTATGCTTTCCACGATCTGCGTATCGGTGCGCGTACGGGTGTGCTTGTCGCTCAGCCGGGCGAAAAGCTGCCCGTCACTGCTGCTGTTGTTCCAGCTCGTGACAGACAGCACATCGGGGTCATCCTTCATCACCGCACCGACATAATGGATGCGCTTGGTGATCTCGCTGAACGACATGGTGTCGTCACCGCTGATCGACCCACCCACCAGCGCGATATCCTGCGCAGGAATGCCTGTCTTGGGCATGAGAACAATGGAGGCCACCAGGGCGATAAAGCTCAGCGGCAGGGTGAGAAAGGTCAGGACGTGATGGCGCAGGGCGACACGCAATGTCCGGCCATAGAGGCTGATGATTCCTTCCAGCGCCCAGTCGATCGCCCGCAACACCCGGTCTCGCAGCGTTTTTCCTGTGGGTTGTTCATGCTCCACATCCAGCCAGTAGGCGCACATCATGGGCGTGAGGGTGAGGGACAGGATGAGGGAGATGAGAAGCGCCGAGACGATGGTCATGGCGAACTCGAAAAAGATCGCGCCGACCTGACCGGGGATGAACAGGAGCGGGATGAACACCGCAATGAGCGAGGCCGTGATCGACAGGACCGTAAAGCCGATTTCTGACGAACCGCGCAGGCTGGCACTCATGCGATCCATGCCCGCCTCCATATGGCGGGCGATGTTTTCCAGCACGACGATCGCATCATCCACCACAAAACCGACCGCAATGGTAAGCGCCATAAGCGACATGATATCGAGGGTGAAGTGCTCCCACTTCATGACAGCAATCGTGCCGACAAGGGCAATCGGCACGGTAACGGCAGGGATGATGGTCGAGCGCAGGCGACGCAGAAAGACCAGAATCACCCCGATCACGAGAATGATGGACACGCCAAGAGTCAGTTGTGTGTCGTCCATCGAGGCGCGTATGCTCGATGAGAGGTCAATGGCCGTATCCATCTGGACACCGGGAGGCAGGACCGAACGCAGCATGGTCATGCGTTCCTTCACGGCATCGACAATCTTGACCGTATTGGCCTTGGGCTGCCCGCGCACGATAAGCGTGATGGCGCGCTTGTTGTTGAAATACCCGGCCTGATAGAGGTCCTGAACGCTGTCCGTCACCTCGGCGACAGAGGACAGCTTGATGGGATTGAGATTGTTGCGATAGCCGATGATCAGGTCACGGTACTGCGCCGCATGTTCAGCCTGGTCATTCGTCTCCAGCATCATGCGCTGGCCGCCCGAGTCAAGAAATCCCTTGGGCGTATTGGCGTTGGCCGATGCAAGCGCCTGACGCACGTCCTCGAAACCAACACCCCATTTATAGAGGGCATAAGGGTTCACATCGACGCGTACGGCAGGATCGGCGGAGCCCACGGCCTGCACATGGCCCACGCCCTTGATCTGCGCCAGCAGGGGTTTGACGCGTATCTGCGCGAGATCATACAGCTTCGGCAGCGTCATCACGTCAGATGTCAGGGAAAGCAGATAGACCGGCTGAGAGGTCGGATCTTCCTTGTAGGCAAAGGGATCACGGTCGAGCGTGCCCTGCGGCAGGTCGGCCCGTGCGGCACGCAGGGCGGCCTGCACATCGCGCAGGGCACCGTCGATATTGCGTGATTCCACGAAATCGACCCGGATATAGGCAAAGCTGTTTTCGCTGTCGGACTCGATCTGCTTCACCCCGGCAATCTGGCCGAGATAGCGCTCAAGCGGGGTCGTGACGGAACTGACCATCTGCTCCGGGCTGGCGCCGGGCTGCTCGATCTCGATATTGATCGTCGAGGAGCCGATATCGGGCAGGTTGGCAACCGGCATCAGCGGGTAGCAGATGGCTCCGGCTGCGAGCAGCGACAGGGCGAGCAGAATCGTCGCCACGGGGCGCATGATAAAGAGACGACACAAATTCATTTCGCCTCCATAGCAAAAAATCCGGGGGAATACTTCGTATCAGCGTGTAACCTGGTTATCTTTTCGTCATCTTGTCACATCAGCTGCCCTGAAGGCCTTCTTGCCATGCGGTCACCTGTGTGGGCTACTGGCAAGCAAAGCTGTTTTCTGTTTGTCAGACCTTGCGATTGTCGAGGCAACGGGCAAAGGCGTCAGGGTACTCGGCTTTTATGGCAAGGAGGCATCCTTGCAGGCCGGGTTCTCAATGCCCGGCATGGAGCCCGGCCGGCCTGTTGGCTGATGCAGATAATAAAGCTCGGCCAGACGCACGGGCAGCAAATCCATAAGGCGTGATCCAAGAACCAGCCAGGAGGGGAAGATGATCCGCCTTTTGCGTCTGGCAAGGCCATGCAGGATATGGGCAGTTGCGTTTTCAACGCGCATCAGGCCGGGCATGGGGAAACGGTTCTGCGCGACCATGGGGGTTGCTACAAAGCTGCAGCACACACTTGAGAGATAGATACCGGCACGGCGGCTATAGGCCCCGCTGGCAACAAGGAAACGGTCGAGCGCGGCTTTCGAGGCCGAGTAGGAAGGGGTGCCGGGATAGGAGACCAATCCGGCCACCGAGGCGATGGCACAGATCTGTCCACGCTGTTTGCGAAACCGTCCCCATTTGCGCAAGGGCTGTTCACGCATCCGCGCCATCATGGGCAGGATGGCATTGAGTGCGCCATCCATATTGACCGCCATCATGCGCCTGATCTGGTCGCCTGTTTCAAAAGCTGCGCCGTCCTGGTCCATTGTGCTTACGCCGCCAGTAACCCCGGCGCAGACCAGAACCAGATCGACATCGTGTTCTGCACCCTGCGCGCACCATCGCGTCATCGCCTCGCGATCCGTCACGTCGAGACAGGTGATGTGGGCGGTTGCTCCTTTCTCCATGCAACCCTGCCGGGTGGCTTGCAGCCCCGTCGCGTTGCAATCGGCGAGATAGAGAAGGCGATCGGGGGCGGACAGGGCGAGAGCGAGGGCGCGGCCGATACCCGAGGCCGCGCCGGTAATGAAGATCGTACGATAATCCATGCGCCTCAGCCTATACGCTGTGTCGTGTCGCGCCAAATGAGGCGGCCATGTCGGCCAGATGGGCGTGATGGGTCAGGAACAGGATCTGGTTGCGCTGCGATTGCGCGGCGAGCGTTCTGAAACCGGCCTCGGCGCGGGCCTCATCGAAGGTGATGAACAGGTCATCGGCAATGAAAGGCAGGGTGATGCCGCGCGCCTGCGCCTGATCGAGGGCCGCAAGGCGCAGGCTCAGAAAGAGCTGGTCGCGTGTGCCTTCGCTCATGGCACCGGGGCGGATCAGTTTTTCATCTTCCAGCATCGCAGCCAGCTCAGGCGCCTTGCCATCCTCGGCGATGGTAAGCCTGCGATATCGCCCGCAGGTCAGCGCGGCAAATATGGATTCTGCCGATTTCAACAGGGGGTTGGTGTTCTCGTCGCGCTGAAGGCGCGCCACATGGCTCAGAATCATCGACTGGATACGCGCGCTGGCCCAGGTCTCGGCGACATTCGCCATTTCGGTGCGGCAGGTCTCGATATCCAGGGCAGCATCACGGGCATTATGAGCCTGTTCGATCTGGCGCATGTCATTGGCGATTTCACCCTGACGTTTGAGGTTCTCCTCACGGCGGCGCTCGATGGCTTCATAGTCACTCGTGAGTTCAGAGAGGCGAAGGCTTACGAGATCGGGCGGCAGGGTTCTGGCCTGTTCCTGAAGCTGATCGAGACCAGGGGCATCGCGCTCCAGAGCGATACGGCGCTCAAGGGCTGTTTTTTCATCCAGCGCTGCCTGCCGGGCTTTTTCATGCGCGATCCGCACGCGGAGCTTTTCGATCATGGCCGCATCCACGCTCGCTGTTGCGGGTTCGTAATCCGGCATCCTGCGCGCGAAAGCGAGGAAGGCCTGTCGCAGCACGTCGCAAGCGTTCTGTGCCTCTTTGAGGGCTGCAAGGTTTCGTGCCAGATCGGCATCATGAGCAGCAGCCTTGTCACGATCCGTCCGGGCATTGCGCAGCAGGGTGGCAAGACGGTCGAGACAGGCTGCGCTATCGAGATGGCTGAGGGCCTCATGCCCCGGCAGGTTTTTTGCGAAGGCGGCAATGGCACGGCCGAGCGCGTTATCCGCCTCTTTTTGGGCCTTCAGGGCCTGATGCAGTCGGGCGGCTTCGCTTGCAGCACCATGCAGGGCCGAAAGACGGTCGATGGCTTCTGCCGATTGCAGCGGGATGATTGCCGTTGTGCTGCTGTCGGTACCGGCCTGCAATGACCATTCCTCTTTCAGCGCGGCCTGTTCGTCGTGCAGGGATTGGGCTTTTCTGAGTTCGCTCTCCAGGTTGCGCTGTTCCTGCTCGATATCGGTCCGGATGCGGGCCAGACGATCGGCTTCATGCTGCCATGTCTGGCGGCGCGCCTGAGCCCAGACCAGCGCATCGCTGACAAGGGTGAAGTCCGGCATGTCAGGCAGGACATTGCGCAGGATGTCGAGCGCAGTGCTGTGTTGGGCGGCACGTTCGCTTCGGCGCATGATCACCTGCTGCACGGCGTCATGGTTCCTGAGTGCCGTGGCACGCAGGGCCAGCCAGCCGCGCAACCGTTCCGGCTCAAGCGCCGGCAGGGCGCGATTTGCGCATTCCTCATGCCAGGATGCGGTCGTCTTTTCGGTTTCTGCCCCAAGGGCATCGCGCTGTATGACGAGATGCGCATGATCGAGGGAAAGACGCTCGATTTCCTGTTCGATCTGGGTAAGTTTAGCCGATTCCTCGGCCTCGTCGAAGCGTTTGTCGGCCAGATGATCGGCATGGTCGCGTGCCTCGATGAAGGTGCTGCGTGCTGATCTGTCACGGGAATCATGGGCGAAGGCCTCGAACAGGGTGTCGCGCTGGGCTCTGGCTTCTTTCAGAGCGCCGAGCGAGACGATCTGCCGTTGCTCCAGATGGGTTCTAGCGAGATTTTGTCGCGCCAGAGCATGACCAACAGTGTCAAGCGCTTCATCCAGAGCCGCATCGCGGCTCTGCAAATCACGCCACAGGAGGCTCTGGGCTCCCAGTGAGGGGGCATCAGGAACAGCCATACCCTGCAGCGCGTCGATCGTGCCCTGCCAGGGGGCGAGGTCGCGCCATGACTGGGCGAGGGAGGTCTCTGCAGCCTGTTTCTCACGATCAAGGCTGGCCAGTTCGGCATCAATGCCATCGCGTCTTTCAGCCTGCTGCAAAGCGGTTAGCAGCGAGGAAAGCGGGCGTGTTTCCTCATCGCCGGCGCGCGATTTTGCCAAAGCGAGGCGCGCCTCGGCGGCGAGACGCGCCGTACGGGATTCGGCCTCGCGCTGGATCAGCATATCGTGACGCAGGGCGAGGGGGCGCAGCCTTGCGAGGGATTCAGGTGTGGGAAGGGCCGAAAGAATTTCCTCGTATTCTCCGCGCAGCCCTTCGCGGCGCAGTGAGAAATCGAGATCGGCCAGTTTCTGCTCCTGCTCGGGCCAGCGACGTCTTGCCGGGGCAAGGTCGCGCTCCTGCCTTTCCAGCGCGTCGATTGTCGCTTCATGGGACAGGAGGGCGAGATCGGGGGTGCAGGCCGCCCGCATGGAAACGAGGCTTTCGCGCAGCTCCGCCAGCCGGTCGGCTTTCTGCTGCGCAGCGACAAGACGCCCCAGTTGTTCGTCAAACAGGGTGTGATCATCTGGCGAGAAAACCGGGGGTGGTTCAGCTTCCAGCGAGGCTGTCAGAGCAGCATGTCGCTCAAGGTCGCCCCGCAGCCGGGTCAGGCGCTCGAGCCCACTGCGCTCGGCCAGAGTCTCGCGCAGCCGGGCCTGGATCTGGCCAAGTGACGCCGTCACCTCATCAGATTCGCGGTTGAGCGCAGTCCAGCGCTGGCTGTCCTTTTCTGCGGCAGTCAGGCGTGTGCGGGCATCGGTCAGGCGCGTACGCAGGGCATTGAGTCGTGTGCCGCGTCCGTTCTTCTTCCACAGAGCACCGGATTCAGCGTCAAGCTGGTCGAGCACAGACTGAACATTCTCAAGCCCGAACCCTGCAGCCAGAAGCTGCTGGCCCAGATCATCCTCAAAACGTGCCATGGCATCGCCACCAAGGCGCAGGCGCTGATGATCGAGGCTCCACTGACGCTCGAACGCTGCACGGTCCACGCCGCCCAGACAACGGATAAGCCCGTTTTCATCAAGCGGTGTCGTGCCATCGGGGGCCAGAAGGGTCTGCTTGGTGCCGCGCTTGCGGATCGCGCCGAAAGAGTGCCCGTCATGCTCCATCACACCGCCAATGCGTAGCTGGGCGGCATCAAAACGCCAGTCCTGCGCCTTGTTGTGCGGAAAGCCGAAAAGCAGATCGCCTATCGCCTGAAGCGTCGTGGATTTTCCTGCCTCATTCGCCCCGTACAGCACGTGCAGATCGGTTTGAGACGCCGTGAAATCGTAGTGGCGGTCGGCAAAGCGGCCATAGCGGATCAGATCGAGCTGCGCGATTCTCATGGCGTCTCTCCCTGCGTGGCGTCACGCAAGCTGGAGAGGCCCTTGTGATCGTATCCCGCCTCATGGGAGGCCTCGTTCCCCGAATGGCCGGAGAGCTTCTCACAAAGCGCATTTTCCAGCCCCGGCAGAATCGCGGCCCAGTCGCGCCGCTCGATATGATCGAGCAGGGAGTTGGGCGCGATTTCACCGAGGTTCAGCGTCTTGAGGCACAGATCGAGATCGCGGCCGATATCGTCCAGAAGCGCAGCATCCTGCGTGGCACGATGGATCAGGGCAGAAAGGGCGCTGTCATCCGCTAGGTCGCTAGCGGAGGCACCTGAACCCGGTGCCATGAGCGGGGCTGTGTCGAGAACGAGTTTTTCCAGCTCGATTTCGCCGCCACTCATGGCCGCGAGATGCTGGATTGTTTCGCGCAGCGACGCCCCCTGACGCCTGAGCGTGTCATGCAGGGCGGTCTGGCCACACAGGACGAGACGCAGCACGCAAAGATGATCGGGATGAGCGCGGGCAATATCCTGAAACAGGGTCCCGAGATGCTGATGCAGATCGGGCTCGTGGGTGAGATTGGCGCAGTCGAAACGCGTTTCGACCCAGCGCACCACATCGCAGGGGACTGGATCGATCGAGGTCACACGGTGATTCTCGACCGTGACGACCACCACGCCTTTCTCGCCTGTTTCGCGTATGTGACGCCCCTGAAGCACGCCGGGATAGACGATCGGCGTGCCGTTATCGAGAATCATGCGCTCGTGGACGTGACCCAGCGCCCAGTAATCATAGGCTTTGGCACGCAGCCCGTCTGGCGTGCAGGGGGCATAGGTCTCGTGCTCGCCATGACCTGAAAGTGACGTGTGCAGAACCCCGATATTGAAATATCCCTCAACCGGTGCGGGATAGGCAGGGGTCATATCATGCGGAACATGGCGATCGGCAAAGCTCTGGCCATGCAGGGCAACGCCAAGGGAATCGATGAGAAAACTGCCCGGTTTGCGCGAGGGAAAACGGTCGATCCCCTGTTGCAGTGGCAGGTCGCGCGTCAGGATCGAGGCGGCATCATGATTGCCCTGAAGCAGAAAGACGCGGATGCCGTGCCGGATGAGCCGACCCAGCGCCTGGGCCATGTAGCGTCCTGTGCTGAACGTTTTCCAGTTGCCGTCATACAGGTCCCCCGCGATGACGACGAACGCCACATCATGAGAGATGGCGATCTCCACCATGTTGTCGAGTGCTCGTCGCGAGGCATCGCGTATGCGCTCCATGGACAAACCGTCATGACGTTCAAGCCCGCGAAGTGGGCTATCGAGATGAAGATCGGCGGCGTGCAGAAAGCGGAACGAGCTCATGACCGCATTGTAGCGCATTCATGGGCGTTGCGCGCCGTCGGAAAGAAGGAAGCGCTGCATGCCGTGCGGCGGGACACCCGGACATCGCCTCAGTCATGATTCCTGCCGATAATATCCTGCTTCTTCTCCTGTTCGCTGCGGCAAGCAGCCTGCTGGCCAAAGCGCTGAGAAACCGTATTCCCCTACCGCTCATCCAGATCGTTCTGGGTGTGGCGGCAGCCCTTCTGGGCGTCAGGATAGGCCTGCGCCCTGACCTTTTCATGCTGGTCTTTCTGCCGCCACTGCTTTTTGCCGATGCGTTTCGTATGCCACTGCGTGAATTCCATGAATTGCGCGGCACCATCTTCTTTCTGGCCTTCGGGCTGGTCGTGTTCAGCACCATCTGCTGTGGCTACGCCATTCACTGGCTGATCCCGACGCTCGATCTGCCCTGCTGCTTTGCGCTTGCTGCCGCACTCTCACCTACCGACACGGTGGCGGTGTCGAGTCTGCTGGCGGGAAAGCATGTGCCTGAGCGCATGATCCATGTGCTTTCCGGTGAAGCGCTGTTCAATGATGCTTCCGGGCTGGTCTGTTTCCGCTTCGCCACGGCGGCCGCCATGACGGGGGAGTTCTCCTATCGTCAGGCCTTCGATTCATTTCTGCTCGTGGCGTTTGGCGGCCTCGCGATCGGGGCGGTCATTGCCTATGTCTCGGCGCGTCTCAACCGGATTCTGCTACGACGCGGCTTTGATGACCCGCCCTTGCAGATCACGCTCATGATCCTGCTGCCTTTCGTGACCTATATCGTGGCCGAGCGGGTGCATTGCTCGGGTATTCTGGCTTCTGTTGCGGCCTGCATGGTCATCAAGATGATGGGCATGATCGAGGAGACCAATACCGCCACGCGGCTTCAGGCCACCACGGTCTGGGGTATGGTCAATTACATTTTCAATGCGCTCATCTTCCTGCTGCTCGGGCTGCAATTGCCGGCGCTCATGCGGGGTGGGGTGCAGATGGCGCATGAGCGGCAGGTTTCCATCCTACAATTGCTGGCCCTGATCGGCGCGATCTATCTGATCATGACCCTGCTGCGCTTCATCGGTATCTGGTGCTCCATCCTGCGCCGCTGGCTCGTGGCCCGATGGAGCCATACGCCGTTTGTCTGGCCCGATTTTCTGGGATCCGTACTGCTCACCTTTGCTGGGGTACGCGGGGCCGTGACACTGGCGGCCGTATTGTCATTGCCTGCGTTCGGGAGTGACATGGGGGCGTTTCCCTCACGCGACCTGCTGATCACCATTGCGGCAGGGGTCATTGTAATCTCGCTGGTCGGTGCCGGGCTACTCATGCCGCTTTGCATCCTGTTTTTGCCCAAGCGCGGCATGGAGCGCCATGCGACAGAGGAGAACGCGGCCCGTCAGGCCCTGCTCCATACGGCCGTCACCCTTCTGCATGATGAAAAGACACGTTGCACACAGGACAGCCAGGCGGAGCCAGCCGATAATGCGCTCAGAATTGATGTGCTGGACCGGCTGGAGCAGAATTATCAGAACCGCCTGAGCCAGATCGATGAGGCGCCACAGGCTTCACTCATGAGCCGCAGCCTGTCATTGCGCCGGGAGAGGCTGGAGCTCGCGTCCCGCCTTTTGCTGCTGCGGGCCCAGCGCCAGACCCTGCACCGGCTGTTTGTGGAGCGGGGAATCAACGATCAGACAGAATGGGAACTGCAGCAGGAGCTCGATTTCGAGGAACAGCTTCTGCGCTCGCGCGTACAGCGCCTGCCGAAAGACATCTGACATCCGGCGCGGTACTGGGGTAAGCCGCGCCGGGGGTGTGCATCGTCACATCATACCGCGTTGAGTCAGTTCCTTGCGCATGGTGCTGAGCATGAAGCGCGTGGAGTCCTCTGCCCTGTCTTCCCAGGCAAACACACAGGAGGAGAGAACCCCGTCAAAACGGATCTCGGCCAGCGTGTCGAAGAACGTGGCCCAGTCAATTTCGCCCTGCCCGATATCGAGATGCTGGTGCACCCGCACCTTTGCGCCCGGCGGGTTGACGATGTAGCGCAGCTCTGACGACTTGCGGTGGTCGAATGTATCGGCCACCCGGATATGCACCAGAATATCGGCCGCCTCACGCAGCATGGCCGCCATATCCTCACCGTAAAAAAAGGTGTGCGGCACGATGTAGGACATCCTGACTGCGTCCGAGCCGATATTGCGGATGATATCGATGGCCGGATGGAAGGTTTCGACCCAGTCTTCCGGATGCGGTTCGAGAGAGAGCGTAATGCCCGAGCGCTCCAGCAGGGGCACCAGATCATCCATCGAGCGCCAGAAAGCGGCCTCGCAGGTTTCGGGCGTGGCGACACCGGGCGGCAGGCCGGCTGCGCGTTCGGGCGAGGTGCCGCGACCGAACTCGGACACCATGATCCTGCATTCCATTTCCGAGGCAATCTCGATGGCGCGGCGCCAGTAGCGCATGGCGGCCTGACGTTCTTCCTCAATCGGGCTGGACCAGCGATACATGGGCTGAAGCGTGGTGAGCTCGGTTCCGTTATCGCGCAGCGCTTTCCTGAAGTCGCGTATGCGTTGGGAGGTGGCGCGCGGCATCACCCACCAGTCCAGAAAATCGGCACGGGGCGAGAGCTCGATGCCATCAAATCCGTATCCCGCCGTCGCACGGGCGATATCGGGCAAAGAGAGATGGCGCTGCATATAGGGGTCAAGAACCAGTTTCACCTTTGGGCTCCTCCTTCAGGACAAACCCGCTCCGGCTGTTTGCTCCCTTGCATACGCAGGCGAGAGGCTTGTGTCAGCGTCGGGTTCGACTGCGATACCCTAGGCAGAACGCCTGTCGTGGTATGGTGAAAAACTGATTGAAAACCATCATTTTTCACGCCGAGCCCCGTAAAGGGGGCGTGTTATGCTGGGAAACCGCCGGTGAGGCATACTGGCCTCACGAAGGATTTATCCCAAGAGCGCCTCGGTGAGCCTTCATCGGGGCCTGTGGCGTGATGATCAGCGCCGCTGGTGAAGCGCTGATCCTTATGGAACGCGTGTCTGATCCTGTTCGACGTCAACCGGTGTCGCAGCGGTCAGGGTCAGCGGCGTGTCTGGATATCGGGTCCGTTATACTGGCCACTGCCCATGACGCCGCCCGGACCGGGCCGGTTGACCGGGGGTGATACCAGCGAGTCAGGCCACGCAGGTTCAGCAGGTGCGCCGGGCACGATAGCCGTCCGGCCACGTGGCAGGGCTTGCGGGAGTTCCTCACGCAGGCGCTTGAGAAGGCGCTCGCGCAGGTCACAGCAGAGATTCCACATGCCATTGGCGTCAACAGCACCCGCAATGAGGCGGATGGAGATCACCTGCGCATTGCTGTCAGCCACCTGACAGCCAACCGAACTCATGTCGCGGTCCCAGTCGGGAGATTTCTCAAGCTCTTCGTGAAAGAGGCGACGGACCTCATCGACCGGGGTTTGATAATCGAGCCATAGAAACAGCGAGCCGATGAGCGAGGGAGAGCTGTGCGTCCAGTTCTGGAACGGGTTCTCAAGAAAATAGGCAATGGGGACAATATAGCGTCGGCGATCCCATGTACGCAGCACCACATAGGTCGCGTTGATCTCTTCCACATAGGCCCAGTCACCATTGAGGATCAGCATATCCTCCATGCGTATGGGCTGGGTGATGGCAATCTGGATGCCTGCAATGAGGTTCGACAGGGCAGGACGGGCCGAGAGACCGACGACCAGTGAGGCGGCACCCGCGGAGGCGAACAGCGACACGCCATACTGACGCACGGATTCAAACACCATGAGCGCGGCACCCACGGTGATCACCCCGCAGGTGATCTCGATCAGGCGGCGCAGGATGCGGATCTGGGTTTGATGCGAGCGGACCGTGATATCATCCACATGCTCACGGTTGGCGATGCGATCGAGATATTTGTCAGTGCCGAAGCGGAACGCCTTGATCAGCCCGAAACCGATGGTGATGATCACGGCGAAAGCGAAGAAATGCGCCAGAAACTGGATGGTGGTGGGGGCAAATCCCGTCGTGGCCGGCAGGGCTGCAGAGGCCGCCACGATCATCAGCAGCAGGCGCACATGGTTTTGCAGCCTGGCGATTGTCTCGTGAATGAAGGCGATGCGACGCAAACCCGGCAGACGCGGCAGCGCCTCGGTAATCAGGCGACTGAAAAGCAGGGCAATGAGCGCGGCGGCAACCAGCAGAAGTGTTGACGCCACTGATGGCGGGAGCCAGTCGAACCATGCGAGAAGTCTCGACATGGAGTGCACATAGTCTTGCTTGATCACAGGCTTTCCTTCTTCACTCGGAACGATGGGGCGTTTTGCTATCACGTTGCCGTGATGTCGCAAAACCGGCGCATGAGAGGGTTAACCCCTGATGTCGCCAGCGTTTCCCATGAAAGAGCGGTAAGGAAAGGCGTGCGGTTGACGGCGCCCGGATAGGAAGCGCCGCTACAGCCTTGCGCCTGGTATCTGTGCGTTACGCCTTTGGACGAGAAGCCAGGCGTCGAGCCAGCAACGTGCACACGAAAAGCTGGATCTGGTGATACATCATGAGTGGCAGCACGACCGTGCCGACCACGGACATCGGAAACAGGATATTGGCCATCGGCACACCGGTGGCGAGCGACTTCTTAGAGCCGCAAAGCATGAGCGAGATGCTGCTTTCTTCCGAAAAGCCAAGTGCGCGGCCCATCAGGCGCGACAGGAGCAGAACCAGCCCCAGAAGCACGATATCGAGCCCTGCGGTCAGGGCAAGGTCAGGAAGCGATACGCGATGCCAGATTCCTTCCACCACGGCATGGCTGAACGCCGTATAGACCACCAGCACGATGGAGCCGCGATCGCTGAGCGAGAGGAGTTTCTTGTTGCGGTGCGCCCAGGCCCCAAGGCGCTTGTGCAGCAACTGCCCGATGCCGAAGGGCAGGAGAAGCTGGGTTGCGATATCCACAATGGCATGGGCCGACCAGATATTGCCTTTCTGCACGATCAGCCCAACCAGAACAGGCGTGGCTACGATACCGAGCAGGTTCGACAGCGTGGCTGCACAGATCGAGGCAGGCACATTGCCTCTGGCGATAGATGTCAGCGCAATCGAGCTCTGCACGGTTGAGGGCAGGCAGCACAGAAAAAGCACCCCATGCCACATATCGGGCTTGAGCAGACCCGGCATGAGGGCATGAAGCACAAGACCCAGCACGGGAAAGAGCAGAAACGTGCAGGACAGCACGCTGCCCTGAAGCCGCCAGTCACGTACGCTTTCCAGCACGGCCTCGGGTTTGAGCCTTGCGCCCTGCAGAAAGAACATCAGGGCGATAAGCAATGTGGTCAGTTTCGACAGGATGACCGCCACAGGCCCCGAGCAGGGGAGGAAGGTGGCCAGCACGATGGCGGCGATCAGACTGAGCAGAAAGGGGTCGAGTTTGCGCATGGTGAGCGATTTCCACCGCAACACCCGTCTTTGGCAAGAGGGAGAAAACGCCCCGGATATCTGGAGGGAAATGCAGGTCGTGCCTGTTATGCTTCAGAGTGGCACCGGGCGCCCGCCTTCGAAGCGATTGTCCCAGGCCGGAACCGTGCAACGCGTAAGGCTGGAGGCCTTGAGAATGACGGCTCTGTAAGGTTCGGTCAAAGACAGGAAAGGGCCATTATTATAATCTTGATGTATAAATATATATTACCTATATTATAATAGTAAAATATAAATTTTATCATGTTTATATTTCGGATATTATTTTCGTATCGCGTGGGTGATATTACGAAAAGACAACCATTCTGCGGGTGATGCGTCTTTGCGGCTCTGGTAAGAGTGAGGGCTTACTCCTCACCAAGATATTATCGACAGCCCATGATCAAAAGTATCCCCGGTTTCTTCAAGGTCTCAACGCTCTTCGATCTGTTCGAGGAATGCGCCATGCTGATTCTCACGCTCTGCGTCATGGCCGTGGCGACGCTTGGGCTTGTGCATGTCGTCTATGCTGTTTTCGAGATGGTGCGCTCGGCAACTCTGGTTCCATCCAACCCGGCTGTCCTGCAATCGCTGTTCGGCCTTTGCTTTACAGTGCTGATTGCGCTGGAGTTCAAACATTCCATTCTCGTTGCACCGGATACACCCTCTCACAGCCTGGTCAGGATGCGTTCCGTACTGCTGATCGGCATGATGGCGACCGTGCGCAAATTCATCGTGCTCGACCTGAGCGCAGTGGATGTCATGGGGGTTCTGGCGCTGTCGGCCTCGGTCCTGTCTCTCGGTATCTGCTACTGGCTGGTACGCAGCCGCAAACCTGTTGCCGATAGTGCGGCACCCGGCGTCATGCTTCCCGGTGCAGCCGCGACCGTTATGCCACCGGGGGCCGGTCATCCCGGCTCGACGCACGAGACAGTTTGAGCCTTTCCATCGCCGCGATGCGGCCAACCGGCCCTCGATATGCCGCGTCAGACCTGTTTCCTATCCATGCCATGCAGCCCCGAGTTCCCTATGCGAGGCAGGGTGTGCGAAGGTTGTTCTCACCCGGATGTCCGATCCCGGGCAGGGTAGGGGATGTGAGCTTGCTGGCGCAGGCCGTGACACGCAGAGTCGGGCAGAGGGATTGACCGCCATGACAGGAACGCCTCCTGACAAGCCTGATCGCTTTGGTGACGAGGTTGTGCCCGGCAAATGTCCAGATGACCGTATCACGATCCTCTCGACCCGGCTTCTGGCCAATGACTGGGGCGTTTTGACACGTTACACGCTGAGCTATAGGCGCAGGAGCGGCACGACTCAGGTCTTTACGCGAGAGACGTATGATCGTGGCGATGGGGCCGCGATCCTGCTTTACGATGACGAGAGGCAGGTGGTCCTGCTTACCCGACAGTTCCGATTTCCAGCGTATGTCACAGGGCATCGTGAGGATCTGATTGAGGTTTGCGGCGGCCTGCTCGATCACGATGACCCGGCCACCGCCATGCGCCGTGAGGTTGGTGAGGAAATGGGGGTCGAGATTGGCGAGATAACCCCCATAGGGTGCTATTATATGAGCCCCGGATCGGTGACCGAGCGCATCCATTTCTTCACCGGGGCTTACAGGCCCGGGATGCGGATCGGGCCGGGCGGCGGCCTGGAGGGGGAGGGCGAGGAAATCGACGTGATGGAAGTCGCGTTCCCTGAAGCCCTGCGCATGATCGGTGACGGACGTATTCTGGATGCCAAGACGATCCTGCTTTTACAGCATGCGGCAATCAAGGGGCTTCTGAGCGTTCGAGGCGCAGGGCGATAGGGTGGTTTCCGGCTCGGCGGTTGACCCGATGATAACGGACCAATGTGCATATCCTGACACAACCCTGTGATGGCCTGTCTTAACTGCTGACAAGCAAAAGACGATGACTTACAAAACGAAAGATAGGTTTTCGTTTTGAAAGATTCTTGATCATGTCGATGGGCGTGAACAGCGCGACTCTCAAACGCCGTCTGGGAATTGTCGATGCCGTAAGACGCGCCGGATTCATACGGACCGAGGCGCTGGCAAGCCAGTTCGACGTCTCCATGGTGACGATAAGGTCAGACCTTGCCTATCTGCAAAGTCAGAATCTCGTCATCAGAACAAATGGCGGTGCCCAGCCAGCTCACGATTATGCTGTCGACGCGCCTCTGGATGAGGGGCCCACCCTGTATGAGGCTCGGGCCCTGGCGCGTGCTGTCGCCTTCAGGCTCAAGCCAGGCCAGTGCGTTTTTCTGGACAACACGCAGGCCGCTTCTTTCGTGCCGGTCTATGCGACAGCCGAAAACCTGCGTTTCGTCGTCAACAGCTTCGAAACCTACCATATGGCGAGCCGGACCAGCGATGCGGCGGTCTCGTTGCTGGGTGGCGAGTATGACCGGCTGGGATACCCGCTGATCAGCCCCGCTGCCGATCATGCCTTGTCTTTCTATGATCTGGATCTTGCGGTCATTTCGGCAGCCCAGATCAGCAAGCGGGGTTTCACCTGTCTCGATCAGACAGGCAGCTGTCTGGAGAGTGCCATCATCCGGGCGCGGCAGGTCTTTTTGCTGACTGACCGCCTCGATCGGGCTGATGAGGACGGTCATGTTCTGGCCTGGCGCAAAACCATGTCGGTTCTGCATGGGGGCACACCGCCCGATGGCGCGGTGCTGTGCGAGGACTGGTCTGTTTTTGCAGATGACACCGCACCCTCCGGCTGAGCGCCCTGCCGGAGCCTTTTTCTTACCTTCTGTTTTCCCCTTCGATGGATAACCGATCATGGCATCCAGTTTTCTGATGGACCAGTCCCCGGACGCGCCGCGTTGCATCATCACAATCGGTGAGATTGTGGTCGAGATCATGGCCGAGACCCAGGGGACGGGTTTTCTTGAACCGATGGCCCTCAAGGGGCCTTACCCTTCGGGCGCACCGGCGATCTTCATTGATCAGGTCGCTCGTCTGGGCGTGGAGTGCGGTATCGTCTCGGCGGTCGGGCGTGATGATTTCGGCACGCTCAATATCGAGCGGCTGAGGCGTGATGGTGTCGATGTTTCTGCCATTCTGAGCGTGGACAGTTTTGCAACAGGCAGTGCGTTCGTGCGCTACCGGCCCGATGGCAGCCGCGATTTCGTCTATAACATCCGCCAGTCTGCCTGCTCGCAAACGGGCCTTCACGAGGCGGCGCGTGGACTGCTCAAGCGCGCGACCCATGTCCATGTGATGGGGTCCTCACTGTTTTCCTTTCCGATCATCGATGCCGTGACGACCGCTGTACATCAGGTCAAAGCGCAGGGTGGAACCGTCTCATTCGACCCGAATATCCGCAAGGAGATGCTCGACATCCCCGATATGCGGGCAGCCCTGCAATTGATGCTTCAGGAATGCGACATCTTCCTGCCAAGCGGTCCCGAACTGCTCCTGTTCAGCAGTGGCACGACGCAAGAGGCCGCCATTGCCGAGATCCTCGACATGGGCGTTTCTGAAATCGTGCTAAAACAGGGCAGTGAGGGCGCGACCTGCTTTTGTGCCGACAAGACCGTCCATGGTGCGCCGTTCCCGGCGCAGGAAATCGACCCGACAGGCGCGGGCGACTGCTTTGGCGCGACCTATGTCACATGCCGCCTGCTCGGCAAGACGCGCGAAGACTCGCTGCGCTATGCCTGTGCCTCCGGGTCAAGGGCTGTTTCGTTTTTCGGCCCGATGGAAGGTACGTCCGATTTCGCGGCGCTCGATCAGCTTATTGCAGGCCAGAACACGGGAGAAAAAGCATGACCGGATCGCTCATCTCGACATTGCGGGCGCGTTTCGACCAGGGCGACAAGACAGCTGTCACCTCGGTATGCTCGGCCCATCCCCTTGTCATTGAGGCCGCCCTTCTTCATGCGGCATCGCACGGCAAGGCCGTGCTGATTGAGGCGACCTGCAATCAGGTCAATCAGGATGGCGGCTATACCGGCATGACGCCTGCCGATTTTCGCGATTACGTATACGGTATCGCCGATCGGCTGGGCTTTGCGCGTGAGCAGATCATTCTGGGCGGCGATCATCTCGGTCCCAATCCGTGGAAATCGCTTCCGGCAGAGCAGGCCCTGCAAAAAGCCTCCGACATGATTGCGGCTTTTGCCGAGGCAGGATTTACCAAGCTGCATCTCGACGCCAGCATGGGTTGCAAGGGTGAGGCCGAGCATCTGCCTGATGCCATTGTGGCAGAGCGGGCCGTGATGCTGGCCAAGCGAGCCGAATCCGTCGCACCGGGGCGGCCTGTCTATGTGATCGGTACAGAAATTCCCACACCGGGCGGGGCGACCGAAGCCCTCGATCACGTTACGCCCACCACACCGGAAGCGGTTCGTGCGACTTATCAGGTGCATGAAAACGCCTTCCGCGAGGCGGTGCCCGAGGCATGGTCGCGCGTGATTGGCATCGTGGTGCAGCCCGGTGTGGAGTTTGGCCATGAGGATGTGGTCATTTACGAGCCCGAGCAGGCCAGCGCGCTTGTTGCCACATTGGCGCGTCTGCCGGGACTGGTTTTCGAGGCACACTCGACCGACTATCAGCCGGGCACGGCGCTGGCACAACTGAAGCAGGACGGGTTCTGTATCCTGAAGGTCGGGCCGGAGCTGAGCTTTGCCCTGCGTGAAACGCTTTACGGGCTGGACGCCATACGTGGCTTCATCGACCCACAGGCGGTCTCGCTGGTCGGAACAATGGAAAAGACCATGCTCGATGCGCCTGCCAACTGGCAGAGCCATTATCATGGCGATGCGATGGAGCAGCGCATCCTGCGCCATTTCAGCTATAGCGACCGAATCCGCTATTACTGGCCCGAACCGGCCGCCGAACAGGCCGTGACAGCGCTGATCCAGTCGCTGGAGCAGGTATCCATTCCTGAAACCATGATCAGCCAGTATCTGCCCCGGCTTTTCGAGCGCGTGAAATCGGGTGCGCTTGCCGCCGAGCCTCGGGCTCTTCTGATCCAGTCGGTTCGAGACGTGCTCGAACGTTACGAGACTCTTTGAACCATGTTCCCAGTGCGGGGGCCTGGAGAAACAAGGCCCCCGCAAGACCCGTTCGGCCTGTCTGACTTTACCTGACCCAACTGACCCATCCGTCATTATCTGTTGACCATAGGAATCATGACATGAATGCCACCACAGCCCCTCAGGGCAAACCATTGCAGGATCGTATTGCGCTCATTACGGGTGCCGCACGCGGTATCGGCCGTGCTCTTGCCGAGCGCTATGCGCGCGAAGGTGCGCACGTTGTTATCGGTGACTTGAATGAGGCGGGTGCGATCAGCGCCGCTGCCGAACTCGGTACCGATCATCTTGGCGTTGCACTCGATGTAACCCGACAGGAGTCCATCGATGCCGCGCTGGCGGCCATTATCGCGCGTTATGGCCGTATCGATATTCTGGTCAATAATGCCGGTCTGTTCGATCTCGCTCCGACGGTCGAGATCACGCGCGAAAGCTACCATCGCGTGTTTGCCGTCAATGTCGAAGGGCTGCTTTTCACGCTTCAGGCGGTCGCACGCCAGATGATCGCGCAGGGTCATGGTGGCAAGATCATCAATTTCGCCTCCCAGGCCGGTCGCCGCGGTGAGCCTCTGGTGGCTATCTACTGCGCCTCGAAGGCAGCCGTGATTTCTCTTACCCAGAGCACCGGGCTCGATCTCATCAAATACGGCATCAACGTCAATGCCATTGCACCGGGCGTGGTCGATAACGAGCACTGGGATGACGTGGACCGCCGCTTCGCCCAGTACGAGAACCTGCCTCTTGGTGAAAAGAAGCGGATCGTCGGCGCATCGGTACCGTTCGGGCGTATGGCGCGTCCCGACGAGATCGGGGGGCTTGCGGTGTTTCTAGCCTCGAAGGATGCCGATTATATCGTCTCGCAGACCTATAATATCGATGGCGGCAACTGGATGAGCTGAGGCGCGATTGTTCATCGCGCCTTCCTGAGCGCATGGGGGGGCTTGTGTGCCCCCCTGTCAGCGTTCAGCCCGGTCTGATTTTTCCGGAACACTGAAACGACATGCTTCGTGTGTGCGGGCCGACAAGGCCCGCGCCATGCGGCGGGCTGCGCCCATGCTGTCGAGCCGGTAACGACCCCGATCGTTGTCAGGCTTGGGCATGAAGGATGGCGCGCGCCCTCAAGAAGGGGAAACAAGAATGAAAAAGCAGAGGCAACCCGGCATGGGTGATACCGATCGTGCTGGCATCGAGGCGATTGTCGAGCACACCTCACCGGGGCGGTCCGCATGGCTCATTCTCGCGGTGGCCTCTTTTGCCGCCGCAGTATGCGGTGGGCTTTACGGCTATGATACCGGTGTAATTTCCGGGGCGCTTTTGCTCATGACGCGTGAATTCGGGCTGTCGCACACGCAGCAGGAAATCGTGACGGCCTCCATACTTGCTGGCGCAGTCGTGGGGGCGCTGGTCACGAGCTGGTCATCGGAGCATCTGGGCCGCAAGAAAACCGTCCTTGTCGTGTTGTTCCTGTTCGCCCTGGGGGCGATTTTGTGCTCGATGGCCCCGAGCATCGGCAGCCTTGTCGCTGCACGTTTCCTGCTGGGCATCGCGGTGGGCGGTTCCACGCAGGTTGTGCCCATGTATATTTCCGAATTATCGCCAAGCCGGTATCGCGGCACGCTGGTCACCACCTTCAATGTGGCGATCGGGGTCGGGATCGTTCTGGCGAATATCGTTGGATATTATTACCACGGTGTCTGGTCATGGCGCCGTATGGTGTCGGTCGCTTCCATCCCGGCAGGTCTAGTCTTCATAGTCATGCTGTTCATGCCGGCCAGCCCGCGCTGGATTGCCGAAAAGCGGGGCCTGACGGCGGCAGCGCGTATTCTTGAACGGGTGCGACATACAAAGCTCGATATTCATCAGGAGCTTACCCAGATCGAGCGTATCCGTCAGTCGATCAACCCTGAGAATTCCGGCTGGGCCGGGCTGGCACAGCCTTGGGCACGCCCCGCGCTGATCGCTGCTCTGGGGGTGGCTTTCTTCACGCAATGTGGCGGGCTGGAGATGATGATCTATTACTCTCCTACCTTCCTGTCCGATGCCGGATTTGGAAAAAATGCGGCCCTTCTGGCCAGCGTCGGGGTGGCTTTCGTTTATGCCATTGTCACCCTGGCTGGGTGTTTTCTGGTCGATCGCGTCGGGCGTCGTCGTCTGATGCTGATTATGATTCCGGGCTCGGTCATCAGTCTGATCGGGCTTGGCATTTCGTTCATGTCGGGCAGTCATCAGGGTTTTGGCGCGCTTGCCACTGTGGCTTTCCTCCTGCTTTTCATGATGTTCAATTCGGGCGGTATCCAGATCTGTGGCTGGCTGCTGGGGGCAGAGCTGTTTCCGCTTGGTATGCGCGGCCCGGCGACGGCGCTTCATGCGGCGATGCTCTGGGGCAGTAATCTGCTCGTGACCGGAACGGCACTCACGCTGGTGCAAGAAGTTGGCATTGGCGCAACGATGTGGATCTATGCCGGAATCAATTTCCTGTCCCTTGTTTTCGTCTATCGCCTTGTGCCGGAAACGGCCGGTTTGTCGCTGGAGGATATCGAGGGCAATCTGCGGGCGGGCAGTTTCAGCCCGGGCAGGATCCGCAGGATCGACAAGGCTATTGTTGCCTCTGGCCCGCAGGGATCAACGATTGCAAGCGGCAGGGCTTGAGCACCAGTCCGATTTCATAGGGTCCGGATTATTCTGGTAGCTTGTCGTACTGGATTATCGTGCAGAGAGTTGGGGGGCTGTAATGAGTTTATCGGCGCAAAAAAGACGGGTTGTCGGGATATGTGCGGGATTCTGCATGGCGGCCTTTCTGCCCTTGACTGCACAGGCGGCCGACACAGCTTTCGCGCCTGCCGATCAGGCCAAGCTGGGCCAGATTGAAGCGCAGATAGGAGCCGAGGCATCAAAGCGGCCTGTCGACCCGGCAGGTTTCACGCATCGTATCTCGACGGTTTCGGCGCTGTTTCTCGGGACGCCCTATATTGCCAATACGCTGATCGGTGGTGCCGACATACCGGAGCGTTTGGTCATTCGTTTTGATGGGGTCGATTGCTACACGTTCATTGATCTTGTGCGCGCACTTTCGCTTTCCAGCAACGAGGCCGGGTTTGTCGCAGCACTTGAAAAGACCCGTTATCGCGATGGCAAGGTTGCCTATCTGAACCGGCGGCATTTCCTGACGGACTGGGTGGCGCTTGCACCGCATAATGCCCGTGACATGACGCGCGATTTGTCATCGCAGGCGCAAGTCACGCGTAAAAACCTGAATCAGCGTGCTGATGGCGGGGTCTATATCAAGGGGCTCGCCATTCACCCGCGCGATATCGCATGGCTACCGCCTGAGGCCCTGACCCCGCAAATAGCCAGAAAGATCCACACAGGCGACGTGATCGGTATTTATACGGCCTTGCCTGGTCTGGACGTGACCCATACCGGCCTTGCTATCTGGAAAGACGGGACGCTCTGGTTCCGTAATGCCTCATCGCTCAAGGCCAATATGAAAGTCGTGGATACGCCGCTGCAAACCTATCTGAAGGGCAAGCCGGGTTTTCTCGTTCTGCGTATGCCCGAAGCGGAATAACGGGCGTCATATCGCGTGTGAGGGCAGGGTGCGGGAGGCCTGATCTCTTGTCCTGCAAGACCGTCAGGGCTTCTGGTTTGTCTGCGCGTCTGGCGTGATCAGTTCGCAAATCCAGTCCTCGCCCTGCAGGGGGACGCCAAACAGATCATGCGGTGCGGTCGCAACGCAGGAAAAACCGTTTCTTGCGTAAAGACGACGGGCATCTTCAAGCGCAGTATGGGTCCACAGGATAACGCGCCGGTAGTGCTTTTCACGGGCGAAAGCGAGACATTGCTGCACAAGTGCATCGCCAATGCCTCGCCTGCGGGCAAACGGCTCGACATGCAGCAATCGCAACCGGGCAACACCATCACCTTCATCGGTCAGGAAAACGGCACCGGCCATGACCTGATCGAGATCGGCAACCCAGCAGGCTTCACGTGTCGGGTCGAACCCGCTCAGAAAGCGTGACGCTGTCTCGGCAATCAGACATTCAAGCTTGTGTCCCCAGCCATGGCTTTGTGCATACAGCGCTGATTGACGAGAAGCGATGAGGCTTACTTCCCCGGGCCGGGGGGCACGCAGGGTTAAAGACGCGTCGGCTGATGGTGCCAGCAGAAAACGTGCATGGGTGAGCGATGTTACGAGGCCGTAGCGCGAAAGGGGGTCGAGGGCCGCCAGCGTGGTCCGAATAGCTCCCTGAACGCGCTCCTCAAGGCCCGAGAGCATCTCACGCCCGCCTGGGGTAAGCGTAATCGGGCGTAGACGCCTGTCATGTTCAGGGCAATCGCGATGGATCAGGTTACGGCGGGTCAGGCGGCCGATCATGCGACTGAGTTGCCCCCGGTCGATCTGCAGGGAGTTTTGCAATGCGGCGGCGGTTACGGGCGTGCCCTGTATGTGTTCCAGACGCGCAATCTCGAAAATCAGACGCGCTTCGGCGAGGGTGATGTCCGACCCTGCAAATTGCGCATCCAGCGCACCGACATGCTGGACAAAAAAGCGGTTGAAACGCCGGACGGCCTCGATTGCGTGATCCATGATGTCTGCCTGAAACGAAATAACCTGAACCTTGCCTGCGCCCGTTCCGATTTCTCGGTCCGCACGGCCTTGCCGATGATCCTATCCGTACAGGCCACCATCCGGGAGGCCAATATCAGCAAGGGCTATGCCGGATGGCGTCAGCATCGCGTGAGTCGCGCTTCGCCCATGAGGTAAAGCCTCCACGGCTTTCCGGGTGTCACCTGATGAGCCTGCGCCACGCGTGTCGTTTGGCTGACACAGAGCAGTGTGGCTTGTCGGTGTCACCTGACCCGCGAAACCTGACTCACAAGACATTAATGAATTGACAATGATTCGCAATTGCACAAATTCAGCGCCAGTTATTGGCCCACCATTATGATGTTGAATTTGAAACGATGCGCAGGATCACCGGTCTTGTCGCCCTGGCTCTGGCAGGCGCGACCTCTCTCACCACCGCACAGGCAGCAGACACACAGCCGCAATCGATCCTGCGGAAAAAACCGACGGCTGCTCAAAAGAAAAAACCTGACGAGATCATTGTCGTCTCGGCCACGGGCCTGTCTCAGGCAGGGGCAACCACCAAGACACGCACCCCCATTATCGAGTCACCGCAGACCATCTCGATCGTCACGCGTGAGGAAATCGAGCTGCGCGCTTCCCCCACCATTGCCGATGCGCTGTCCTATATGGCGGGTGTGCAGGCTGAGCCCTCGGGCGTGGATAATCGCGTGGATGAGGTTTCAGTGCGTGGCTTCGGGGCAGGCGGCTTTTCGTCCAACAACAATTTTGTCGATGGGCTTCGTCTGCCTTCCGGCGGGCAATGGACACGTACATCGTTCGATCCGTTCGCCCTTCAGCAGATCGAGGTGTTGAAAGGGCCGTCTGGGGCGCTTTATGGCCAGACCGCGCCGGGTGGTATCGTCAATCTCACTACCAAGCGTCCGACCGAGAAATCGCATGGCGAATTCTTCCTTCAGACCATCGGCTATACCAAGCTCGGCAACTGGCAGGGTCAGGCCTCGGGTGACGTCTCCGGCAAACTCAACAAATCCGGTACGGTGCGAGGACGGATCGTTGCGGTGGCCCGTTATGGCGGCACGCAGGTCAATGATGTGAATAGCGGGCGGTATTATGTCTCGCCCAGCCTGACATGGGCCTATGGGCCGGGGTCGAGCTGGACGCTGCTGGCGCAGTATCAGCGTGACACTGGCGGCTCGACCTTCCAGTTCCTGCCCATGACCGGCACGCTTGTGCCGTCCAAGGGACGCTATATTCGCAATGACGAAAACATAGGCGAGCCCGACTGGAATACCTTTGATCGCACACAGGTGTTGACGGGGTCATTTCTTGAGCATCGCTTCAACAATATCGTCACGCTGCGCAACAACACGCGCTACACCTATCTGGATAACCTTTACCGCTCGACGGTACTTTCGGGCGATACGCTGACGAAATGCACCGCCAGCATCAAGGGATGCGTGCCCTATCAGACCGTCAATCGACGGGCTGTCGAAGGACGCGGGCGCTCGCAGGGCGTGGCGACAGATACCCAGCTTGAGGTCAGGGCCAGAACAGGCATGGTGCGTCATACGCTGCTGTTCGGCACGGATTATTTCTACACAAACTGGGAAAGCTCGCGCGATCTGGTCAATTCGGCGCTTGTGCTGCCCCTGCTGAATATCTTCGACCCGGTGGCGCGTGGCACGACCGGTTATTCAGCCGGTCTGGCGCCGCAGGTCTATGGCGCCACGGAATCGCAGCAGAACGGTCTGTATTTCCAGGACCAGATGAAGATCGAAAATCTCTACATTACGGTCGGCGGTCGTCAGGACTGGGCGCGTGACAATACCCTCAATATTCTGACCAAAAAGCGCTATCTGAACGATAATGACCGCTTCACCTGGCGTGCTGGCGCGGTCTATCGCACCAAAATCGGTCTGGCGCCCTATTTCAGCTATGCCACGTCCTTCCAGCCGCAGGTGTCAGATCCTTCGACAGCGCTTGATAACAAGCCTTTCAAGCCGACGACAGGCGACCAGTATGAGGCCGGGCTGCGTTACCAGTATGGAAAAAGCATTTACGTTACTTTCGGCGGGTATCAGATCACGCAGCAGAATGTGACGACCCCTGCGCCGAACGGTCAGCTTTGCGGCACGGCGACATGCCTTGTGCAGACGGGTGAGATGCGTGTGCGTGGTCTTGAACTTGAAGGCCGTGCGACCTTGCCCTGGGATATGGCGGTTATTTTCACCGGCACGCGCAGCGCTGCCAAAATTACGGAATCGAACACGGCTTCGCAGATTGGCAATTATATGCCTCAAGCCCCGAAATGGATGGCCTCCCTTTTTGTCGATCAGCGCCTGCTGCATGGACCGATGCGCGGTGCCGGTTTTGGCGGCGGCGTGCGCTATACGGGCCATTCCTATGGCGATACGGCCAATACGCTCTCCATACCCGGCTATACGCTCTATGACATGTTCCTGCGCTATGATTTCGGCGCGGCGCGACCCCGCTATAATGGCCTCTCTTTCTCGCTCAACATGCGCAATATCGCCAATAAGCGCTTCGTGGCGACCTGCACGGCGGTCTCTGCCTGCTATTATGGTCAGGGCAGAAGCCTGACCATGCGTCTGGAATATCGCTGGTGAGCGGGGCAAGCCTGTCGGGCCTTGCAGGATTTTACCCGCCCTGCCTGGTCCTGGCCGGGTTTTGTCTGGCCGTAGCCGCTGGCGCTGCTTTCTACCTCGCCAGTGGGCAACAGCAATGGTGTCGGGTGCGCCCCCCATCGCGCCCCTGCCTTGGGGCGGGCGCATTGTTCTCGGTGCTCTCGCTGGTCGGGTTTGTGGCAGCGACTGACTGGCTTGTCGGGGTTTTCATGACGGTGGCGATGCTGATGCTTGTGCTCAGCCTGCTCCCCCTTGGGGTTGCGCTTCATGCGCGAAAGGGCGCGCGCCCATGAAGGGAGCGAAACTCGATAACCGCCGCTGGCTCGCCAAGACGCTGGCCGGTTTGATTCCCGGTGCTGCACTGGCACTGGGGGCGATGGTTCTGGCCGGGCATCTCTGTGGTGCCACAGGCAATCCGATGATGCTCTCATCGCAATTTCTCATGTGGGGGGCGGCGCTGCTCTGGGTGATCTGCCTCAGCCTGTGCTTCCTGTTTCGCTCAGGCCTGGGGGCATGGTTTGGCCTTGGCTGGATTGCCTGTCTGCTATGGTTGGCCAACACGCTGCTTGCCGGGTTTTTCGGGGGTGAGCAGCCATGAAACTGCGCGCTGATATCGTGGCGGTCTATCGTGAGGTTCATAGCTGGGTCGGCGTGGTGGCAGGGCTATTCCTGTTCATCGCCTTTTACGCGGGTGCCATCAGCATGTTCGAGCCAGCGCTCGAATCCTGGCTGACACCCCGGCCCGACCTGCCGGCCGCCGTTTCCATCGAGCACGTGCCGGATCTGCTCGACAAGGCTTTTGCCGTCTATCCCGAGGCACAGCGCCAATACAGCATTGTCGTCAGCCCCGATGCCACCCATCCGGCGCGTCTGGTATGGCCACTGGGCCAAGGGCGTCATGGCCACGGGTCATCGGCCATGATGCTGGCGGCGCTCGATGCGCAGGGCGGTCTTGTAACCACAACGCATAAACCCTCGCCCGTTGCCCAGCTGATTGACACGGTGCATCAGCGCATGGGGCTACCCTTGCCGCATGAGCCCGCCATGATTGTGATGGGATTTATTGCGCTGGCCTATGCGCTGGCGCTGGTGTCAGGCACCATCGTTTTCATCCCGGCACTGGCACGGGCGCTTTTTGCCGTGCGGCTGGTGGGGAGCGTCAGACGCAAATGGCTGGACTTGCATAATCTGCTCGGGTTCTGCTCCTTGCCGTTTCACATCGTCATGGCCCTGACGTCGGTTGTCTTTGCTTTCCACGACGTGATTTTTACGGTGCAGGGTGAGTTTCTCTCCCATGCCCAGAGTTCAAGCCCGCATGGTCGTCATGGAGCGGGGCATGGTGGTGGTCGGGATATGGGGGGTATGGTTGCACCGCCTTATGCGCGAGAGGGGGCCGCGTTGCTGGCTCCGGCGGAGATATTGGCGCGTCTGGCCCAGACTGCACCGGGTTTTGTGCCTGACACGCTCGATTATTCCATGCGTCCTGGTGGGCCGCCCGGTTCAGGCCCGGTCTTGCGCGTCTCGGGGCATGATCCCGCCCATGTCATGCGGGGCCCCACCAGCGGATTTGCAACACTCGACCCCTATACGGGCCAAATTCTGTGGAGCGCTTATCTGCCGGGGTACCAGTCGGCAGGGTTTGCAGCGCTGACCAGTTTCTTTGCCCTGCATTTTGGCAGCTACGGGGGTGCCCCGATACGCTGGACCTATCTCGTTCTCGGTTTTGCCGGGGCGTTTCTGTTCTATACGGGCAGCAAGCTCTGGATTGCGGTTCGCCGACGCAAGGAGAAGGCGACGGGGTGCCTGACAGACACGCGCGGAACCCGCTTTCTGTCCCGTCTGACGACCGGTTGCTGCACGGGCTGCATGACAGCTATTGCCCTTCTGCTTTGTGTCTCGCTGGTGCTTCCCCACCCCTTGAGTGAGGGCGGCGCGTTCCGGCTTTATCACGGTGTTTTCTGGGTGATGATGCTGGGTGCGTTGCCCTTCGCATGGGGTGAGGCCCTCATGCTCTGGCTGGCAACGCTCGCCCATGCTGCTCTGGCAGTCATCGTTGTGCTCAGGGGCGGACAGACCGATGCCGTCAACTGGGGCGTTGCTCTTGTAGCGCTCGGCCTGACAACCGTGCTGATGCGGCTGGCCCGCCAGGGGAGCGCGGTGCGCCCTGCCTGACAGGGATAGCGCCCCCTGGGCTCGCGGCGCCCTGTTACAGGGTTTATTTGTCGAGTGAATTGATCTTGCGTTCGACCCAGTCGCGCGCAGGATCCCCGCCCCAGAGGAGCCACGCGATATAGCCGGCAGAGGGGTCGCTATCCGATCCCCATTCATGCGTCTTGGTTTTCTGGTCCGATTTATGGCGGGCGAAGAAGCTGTGCATGGATTTGAGGTCGCTCTCATCCAGATCCTTCTGTTCAGCCAGTTGCTCGGCACGTTTGACACCGGCTTCTGTCCCGCCGCGATTGAATTTCTCGCGCAATTTGAGACCGTGGCGCGCCGCCGAGGCCATTTCCTTGGTCGGGTGAAAACTGCTTTGCGTCATGATCAAGATCCCTCCTGCCGGACGGGCGAAACGTCTGCCCGCTGGCAAGAGAGAACTCGTCCGGCAGGGAGGAAGTTGCGCCTTTGCGTGGTCCAGCCCGATACGGAACGTGCAGGGCTCAGCCTCGGCGCTTTTGCCGTTGCGAAAGGTTTTTTGTGCAAGCGACCACGAAAAAAGGCCCGGATTTTGGGTCCGGGCCTTTTTCAGCGTGATGTCATGCCTGCACTGATGACTGGCGCCGACCGCCGGTATCAAGGGTTCGGCGCTTCGTGATCGGCGGTGACGATTCAGGCTGTGGCAGCGCTCGTCAGCATGGCGGTCAGGCGCTGTGCGAAGCCGGCGGCGTCTGGCAGGGTTTCGCCATCCTGAATACGGGCGACATCCAGCAGAACGCGGGCGAAATCAGCCACGCTCTCACCTTTCTCCACCCGTGCTGCGAGATCACGGATGAGCGGGTGATGCGGGTTGATCTCCATGATGGGCGCTGCGGGGGGCATGCCCTGACCCGAGCGACGCATCAGACGCTGCATCATCAGATCGGGACCGCCTTCGCTCGTGATCACCACGGCGCTGCCTACCAGACGCACCGTGCCGCGCACGTCCTTCACGTCCTCGCCGAGGGCTTCCTTGAGCGCCGGGATCAGCTTCTCGAGATCCGCAGCCTCGCCTTCCGGCGTCGGGGCTTCGAACTTCTCAAGATCGCCGTGAGCCTGATTGATGGATTTCAGGGTCTTGTCTTCATAGGAAGACAGACGATCGGGCCAGAAACCATCCACCTGATCGGAGAGCAGCAGCACTTCGATGCCACGGGCACGGAAGCCTTCAAGCTGCGGCGAGGCCGCCAGCGCCTCGGCGTTTTCACCCGTCAGGTAGTAGATCGATTCCTGACCCGGCTTCATGCGCGTCAGATAGGCATCGAGCGTGGTCGGATCGTCAGACGCCGTGGAACGGAAGCGCGACAGGGCAGCGAGCTCCTGACGATGCTCGGAATCCTCCCAGATGCCTTCCTTGATGATCGGGCCGAAATTTTCCCAGAACGTGCCGAAGGACTCGGCATTTTCCGTGTCCTTGGCGCGGTTCTTGATTTCGGTCATCACGCGCTTGGTCACGGCCTTGCGGATGCGCTGCAACACGGGGGTCGATTGCAGCATTTCACGAGAGACGTTCAGCGGCAGGTCTTCGGTATCGACAACGCCCTTCACGAAACGCAGCCATGCCGGCAGGAGCTCGGCCTCGTCGGTGATGAACATGCGGCGCACATGGAGATGCACCTTGCTCTCACGCGACTGCTCCATGAAGTCGAACGGGCGCGCACCGGGAATGAACAGCAGCGCCGTAAATTCGGTCGTGCCTTCCGCGCTCCAGTGCAGGGTTGCGTAGGGCTCGTCGAACTGGTGGGCAACGTGGCGGTAGAACTCAGTGTACTGCTCGGGTGTGATGTCGGATTTCGACTTGCGCCACAGGGCCGTGCCCTCATTGGCCGATTTGTCTTCCTCACCCTCACGCAGCGTGATCGGCCATGAAATATGGTCGGCCCATTTGCGGATGATCGAGCGCAGGCGCCAGGCGTCGAGGAATTCATCAGCATCGGTTTTGACGTGCAGGATGATGTCTGTGCCGGGCTGTTCACGCGTGGCTGGTGCAATGGTGTAGGCACCCTTGCCATCAGACGACCACTGCCACGCCTGATCGGAGCCTGGCTGGCGCGAAATCACGTCCACCTTGTCGGCCACCATGAAGGCGGCATAGAAGCCGACGCCGAACTGGCCGATCAGGCTGGGACGGTCTTCCGGCTTTGCGCTGTTCAGCTTCTCGCCGAAAGCGCGTGTGCCGGAGCGTGCGATCGTGCCGAGATTGCTCGCCAGATCCTCGCGGCTCATGCCTGCGCCATTATCGCTGATGGTCAGCAGGCGGGCATCCTTGTCGGGATGGATGCGAATGGCAGCGTCGGCCGGAAGGGCCTTGGCCGCATCGGTCAGCGCCTCGAAACGACGCTTGTCGGAAGCATCGGCGGCGTTGGCCACCAGCTCACGCAAAAAGATCTCGCGCTCGGAGTAAAGGGCATGAACCACGAGATCGAGCAGACGCCCGACTTCTGCGCTGAATTCATGCTTTTCGGCGCCCTGGACCTGATCTTTTTCGGTGTTTTCGGTCATGGAGATCCCTCAAGACTGTGATGGTGCCGCAAAGGCACCGATTTGCAGGGAGAAGTAGAAATGCCGCCGTCTTTTTTCAAGAGAGGCTGGCATGGAGAGGCAGGACGTATTCACGCGTAAGGGGTGCCAGAATCAGGCCTTGTGCGTCCTCGGGGGTGACCCAGCACGCCTCCTCGATCTCGGCGGCGATGATGATGGGGCCGGACCAGGGCAGGGCGAACAGATCGGCGCGTACGACATGGCCTGGCTCGTTGGCCGCCGGGGCTTCGATCTGCCTGATGAAGTGGCACGAACGCGCCTCTGGCTGGATGCCCAGCTCCTCGTCGATTTCGCGTAAAAGCGCCGCCAACGGGGTTTCGCCTGGCTCGATCTTGCCGCCAGGCTGCATGAAGGCCTGCGTACCCCGTTTACGTACCAGCAGAAGACGGCCTGCTCCGTCATGCAACAGGGCGGCGGCGATGGTGATGACAGACATGGTTGTTTCCCGACTGCCTCAGCCGACGTTATCGCCCAAAATGGACAGGCGGCCATCGGGCAGACGATGGGCCTTGAGCGCCTCGTAGCCCGGCACAGTGGGATGGGGTACATCCACCTCATGGGTATGGGTGGCTGTGATCACCACCAGGCTGGCGCCTGCGGCCTCGCCTGCCTTGATCCCGGCAGGGGCATCCTCGAATACAGCGCAGTCTGTGGCATCGAAGCCCAGACGTTGCGCGCCGAGCAGGAAGCAGTCAGGGGCCGGTTTGCCATTGGGGGCGTCTTCCGCCGTGATCAGGATTTTCGGCAAGGGCAGTCCGGCAATCTCAATGCGTTTGAGCGCAAGCTCACGCGAGGCTGAGGTGACGATGGCCCAGCGATCGGCAGGCAGGCTGTTCAGAAATGCCGTGGCACCCGGAATGGGGTCGATGCCATGCGTATCTTCCAGTTCACGGCTGGTAATCCAGTGCGCTTCGGCGACCGGATCAACGCCCGGCAGTTTCTGACGGCGTATAGTTTCGACTGTCTGAACGCCATGAATGGTCGGAAGGAATTTCTCGACATCCAGGCCGTGCTTCTGGGCCCAGAGGGTCCATACGCGCTCTGCCGCGATGATGGAGGTCAGGATTGTGCCATCCATGTCGAACAGGAAGGCGTCGAAGGCTTTACCGGGAAACAGATCGTGCGCGGCCAAGGGAGTTCTCCATCATGAGGGCAGGATATACAGGGCGCAAACCCTGCATGACCTGTCCAACGCAGGCAAGTTTGCGCCGGATCAACTTATCGGCTCACCCCGCCGTATCGACGGCCAGTCGGCCAAGGGCCGGGTCATCCGTGAAGAAGCCGTCCAGCCCCATATCAAGATAGCGTTTCACCTCTGCAATCATGCCTTGCGGGTTGCGGGCATTCAGCGCGCCCCCATCGCGCAGTTCCTTCGGCAGGAAATAGTTCTCAGGGCGCGCCGTGTAGGAATGAACCAGCAGCCCGGCTTCATGAGCGTCGGTGATCAACGAGGTGGGCGTACCCCATGAGCCGTCCGGTTTGCGCGGGATCAGATCGGTATTGGACGGGCCGATCACATCGGCAAAGCGGCGTACCTCGCGCAGGCCTTCCGGCTTCATGAAATCGCCGAAGCGCCTTGCATCGCTTTTACCCAGCAGATCGGGTGGTGTCTGGTCAGGGCCACCCATCAGGAACATGACCCGTGCCTGGGGGTTGATGGCGCGCGTCTTGTCACCGATCGCTCGCAGATTGGTGGTCTCGAAAGACTGGAGTTCCAGAGGGGCCTGGCGGGTATATTCATGCGCTGCGATGGTGCGCAGGAACGTGGTTTCCGGGTCCAGACCGAGGCTATGGAAATGGGTGGAGTTCTTGATTTCGGGGATGAGTCCGAGCACCTTGCCACGCGCGGCGGATTCACCGGCCACGAAATCGATCACTTCTTCAAAAGTCGGCACATCGAAATGCCCGTCATAGCGCGTGTTATGCGGGCGAAGCTGCGGCAGGCGCTCTTTCGCCCGCAGGGTCTTGAGTTCGGCGAGGGTGAAATCGGTGGTGAACCAACCGGTCTCTTTCTGTCCGTCAATGGTCAGGCTGCGCTTGCGGGCAGCAAATTCGGGGCGCGAGCCAACATCGGTGGTATCGGCAATATTGCTCTCATGGCGCACGATCAGCACGCCGTCTTTCGTCATGACCAGATCGGGTTCGATATAGTCGGCACCGTCTTCCATTGCCTTCGCGTAAGAGGCCAGCGTGTGCTCGGGCCGCAAGGCAGAAGCCCCGCGATGGGAAAAGACGAGTGGTTTTGGCGCCAGAGACGGGGCGGCGAAAGAGCGCGGGGCGAGGGCCGGCGCACAGAATCCGGCAGCGCCAAGAGTGAGAGCGTGACGACGTGACAGCAAATCGAACCTCCTTAGGCCCGCTCCCGCAAAAGACAGGCGCGGGAGGAGGCATTGTGAAAGAAGGACGACGCGGCCCTCTTGATCGGGCAGCGTCGTTCCCGTGTCGGGCTATGTTACCAGTTGGCGCTCAGCGTCAGGAAATACATGCGCGGTGCGATGGGATAGGCCGTGAACTGACCTGAAGTCTGCGTTGTGCTGACCGTGGACCAGCCACGCGTATTGGTCAGGTTGGTGATGTTTCCCTGAACGCGCAAGGCAGGAATATGGGGGATACCGTGAATTGTGTAGCCCGCATTCATGCTGAACTGTGCGGTCGGCGAGGCCCAGAGGTCATTGGTGTAAGTGGTGTAGCGCTTACCCATGACGTCACCGATGAACTGGCCATAGAAATTCCCCCAGTTCGTGGTGGCGACGAATTTCTCGGTCCAGTCCGGCTGACCCGCCACATTGCGCCCGGCAATGCGGATGGTGGACGTGCCGGAGTTGTAATTGTCGTTATAGACCGACTTGTTATAGCTCAGCCCGTTATAGATCGAGAAATGCGGGCCGAACTGCGCGGTGAAGGAGAAATCCATACCGTCTGTCGTGACCGAACCCACATTGGCGAGCGTGGTGGCCGAACCGATGATGGAAGACAGAGATTGCGTGGTGGCAATGGCGACCAGACGGTTCGAGAAATGTACATGATAATATTCAGCCTGTGCCGAGATATCCGTCAGGGGTCCGAGATTCACATGGTGATGGGTGCGCAGGCCGGTCTCATAGGTCCATGAGGTCTCGACCTTGCCATTCTTCTTGAAATCCTCGAATGCGGCCTGGCTTGTGGCACCCCAAGGGGTGGCATTGCCGTAACCGGCGCTCTGATAGGAACGCATGTTTTCTTGAATATTGGCGAACCACTGCTCGTTGGGCGTGATGTTCCACAGCGCACCGAAAGACGGCAGGAACGGCTTGACCGCGGCAATCGTGCCGCCTGGTACGGTCACGGCCGTTGCCGGTGAGAGCGATCCTGGCTTGCCAGCTACGGGCAGGGTGCCGTTGGTGTAGACCAGCTCGGATTTGAAGCCTGCCGAGAGGGTAAAGTTTTTCGTCACCTTCCAGCTGTCCTGCAGGTGGGTGGTGAAGGTGTTGGTATAGAAGTAGTTGGTATACTGCTTGATCAGGGCATCCTGCTGGCGGTCATAAGGTGTGGTCGGGTTGTTTGCGTCCAGCGGATACCAGCGACGGGCCTGCGTGTTGTTGTTGCGCTCGTACCATCCCCCGACTTCAAGGTCGTGATGGCCCAGCTTGTAGCGCAGCGTGGTGATCAGGCCACCGCGATTATCCCAGTATTCGGTCGTGCGTGTGGCGTAGCCCGAGCCGCCGAACACGTTGCTGAGCTGGCTGGAACTCTGGTTCGGGAAATAGGCGCTGAACAGCGTGGGCAGACCTGCCGCCGTGATCGGCCCAGCTACCACGCCTTCACCCAGATTGTGATGGTAATAGAGCTTATTGTCCCAATGCAGGTTGGCATTGAAGTCGTGTTGCCAACCCAGATAGGTCAGGAAATCCTCGCGCTGGGCGGCGGAATAATAGTTGCGGTAGTTCAGCCCGGCATTCTTGTAGGCGGCCGAATTCAGGTACGATTTGGCGTAGTTGAAATCCGGATAGGTGAAGGGGCGCACATAGGTGCCATAGCCGTTGGGCAGCACGATGCCGTCTTCATTGGGTTCGACCTTGTCAGACCAGTCGAAGAAATAGGTGATCTTGTCCTTGCTGCCCTTGTGCACGAACTTCGCATTGACCTGATTGCCGCCCTGATGACCGGCAAAATCCCAGGCGCGGGCATCCTGCCGCGCCCATGAGATATAGGCCGAATTGCCATTACCGAGATTGCCGGTATCGAACCGGGCAAAGGTGCGGAAGGTCGAGAAGCTGCCGAAGGTCTGATCGAGCTGACCACCCATTTTTTGCTTGGGGTCGAGCGAGGAGAACAGCAGCGTGCCGCCCAGATTGGAGGTCGAGGCCGTGCCAAGGGCGCCAGAACCGGTTGCGACCGTGGCGTTGCCCACGTTCTCGCTGATCACGGCGCGCTGTGGCGACAGGCCGTTATAGTTGCCATAGGCCTGATCACCCAGCGGAATGCCATCGAGCGTATAGCCAAGCTGGTTCTGGTTGAAGCCGTGAATGAACAGCGAAGAATTCTGTTCGTTATTTCCCCAGGGGTCGGCATTGTTGAACACCACGCCCGGCAGGATCTGCAACGCCTTGAGCGGGCTCAGACCGGGCAGGATGCGCTGCAGCTGCGTATGGCCCACACTCTGCTCAGAACGCGTGCGACGCGCGGTTGCAATGACTTCTTCCGCCGGCGCGGTGGAGGTCAGGGCCTTTGCCTTGCGCGAAGCGTTCTGGGCATGCAACTGCGAAACGGGTGCCGTATTGTGATGAACGGGAAGCTTCGCATCTGCGGCGTGAGCGGTGGCGCTCAGCAGGGCGAGGGGAGAGCAGAAGAGAGACAGCGTAAGGGCATGGCGCTGCTTGCGAAGCTTCATCAGTAAACTTTCCTTTAAGGCGGGCTTGAACGCGGCGCACCCTATTCGGAGAGTTCGTTACGGTGTGTGAAGCTTCGGTGATTTGGCCATTACAGAATTATGAAGGCAGCACTGGCTGCTTCTGATCATGGTTCGAAGATGAATTAGCTGCATATCTGTGATGTCTTGCGCTCTGGCAGCGTTGCTTTCAGAACGTCGATGACATGACGCACACGTGAGGGCAGACGGCAGGTTGCGGGCCAGATCAGGTTGACCGGAATGGTCAGGCTCAGGGCGGGAAGAAGAGGAACCAGGGTCCCGGCGGCGATCGCCTGATTTACCATGAATTCAGGAAGCTGGCACAGGCCACATCCCGCCAGTGCTGCCTGAAGGATTGCGTCGCCGTCGCCGATCTGATGATTGGCAAGGGGACTGTAATAGCCCCTCGTTCCGTTTTCCGTCCTGACGGCCCAGCGTGGCGAAGCGTGGTCCGAAAATCCTACAAGGCAACGATGCCTGTCCAGATCGGCAATTGTGGCAGGCATACCGTAATTTGCGAGATAGGACGGGCTTGCGCACAAGATCAGTGCCTGTGTGGTCATGCGTCTCGCTACCAGGTCATGCGTATCCCGGATAAGACCGAACCGCAGGGTCAGATGACTGCTCCCCTGCAGGGGATCAATGATCCTGTCATTGAAAGTCGCGATAATTCGTAGACCGGGATGCGTGTTCATCTGGTCGATCAGTATCGGCATGACCACATTCCGCCCATAGGAAGCCGGCATGTCGATGCGTACCGTGCCTGTCGGGCCACAGGTCTTGATCAGGAGTTCCATCTCGCCCTGTTCGAGTTCGTCATGAGCGACCTTGCAGCGATTATAGAAAATCTCGCCATCCCCGGTGAGTGAAACGCCTCTTGAGGAGCGGTAAAACAGCTCGGTGTTGAGACGCGTCTCAAGTCTCTGAAGGCTTTTGCCTATGGCAGATTTGGTCAGGCCAAGGCGTGTCGCTGCTTTGGCAAAACTTCCCTCCTGAACGGTCGCAATGAAAATGCGTATGCCCGAGAAGGGATCACCTGAAGGTTTCGGGGACAAATTCTCTACACCCTGTCGAATAATACGAGACTTACCGTCTGGAGCCGGACACTTAAGTTCCACCAATACATGTCTTGACCATGTTGGAGGAACTCATGACCAGTCTTTTCTCGCCATTACAGCTCGGCACGCTCTCATTGCCAAACCGTATTATCATGGCCCCCCTGACGCGGTGTCGCGCTGATGAGCAGCGCGTACCCACGGCGTTGATGGCTGAATATTATGCACAACGCGCCACAGCTGGCCTGATCATAAGTGAGGCGACAAGTATCTCTTCCCAAGGTGTCGGTTATCCGCGGACGCCAGGTTTGTGGGATGAGGATCAGATTGCCGGATGGAGAACAGTAACGGACGCGGTTCATGATGCTGGTGGGCGTATTATGGCTCAGCTTTGGCATGTTGGCCGTATCTCGGACCCCGAATATCTGGATGGTGCCTTGCCGGTCGCACCGAGTGCTCTGGCGGCTCAGGGGCATGTGCGCCTGCTCCGGCCCAAGAGACCCTATCCGACGCCGCGCGCGTTGCATCAGGATGAGATCGCCTCGATCGTCCATGATTATCGCCGGGCGGCTGACAATGCGAGAAAGGCCGGATTCGATGGTGTGCATATCCACGCAGCGAATGGTTATCTGATTGACCAGTTCCTGCAGGACAGTACGAATCACCGGAGCGATCAATATGGTGGTTCCATTGAGAACCGGGCCAGATTCCTTCTGCAAGTCGTTGATGCGGTGACGTCTGTCTGGGGGCCAAACAGCGTTGGCATCCATCTTCGCCCGCGCGGCGAGGAGCATGATATGGGCGATAGCGACCCCGTGACGCTTTTCGAATATGTCGTGTCTCAGCTCAGGGCGCGCGAGGCAGGCTATCTGTTCATTCGTGAAAGCCAGGGCGCAGACAGTCAGCTCTCGCGGCTCAGAACTCTGTTTGATGGCCCTGTCATCGCAAATGACTCGTTCACACCGGTAGATGCCGCACAATACGTTGCGCAGGGAAAAGCTGATGCGGCGGGGTTTGGGCGTCTTTTTATTGCCAATCCCGATCTTGTGCGTCGTCTGCGCAAAGATTTGCCGCTCAACACGCCTGACCCTCAGACATTCTATGTGGGCGGCGCTGAAGGCTACACAGACTATCCGGTCTGGTCCTGAACTTTTTCCATCAAAGAGGAACAGCCAGGTATGGGGCAGTCTGCCTGGTGTGACATCCACGAGAGTCAATCATGACAGGACAGGGAATGGGGGGAAACGCCTCCCTTTCAACGGTCAGCACGATATTTTTCGTGTTGGCACTGGGTACCTTTACCCTTGGAACGGCCGAGTTTGCCGCGATGAGTCTGGTCCCTATGATAGCGCGAGGTTTCGGCATCTCCGAGCCTCAGGCGGGTCATATCATTGTGGCTTATGCCGCAGGTGTAAGTGTAGGGGCACCGCTTTTCGCTCTGTTCGGTGCCCGATTCAGCCGTAAACATCTGCTTGTTGGCATGATGCTTTTCTATGCGCTGGGCAATGCGCTGAGTGCACTGTGTTCTGGGGCGGATTGGCTGTTGGTCTGCCGCTTCGTCACAGGCTTGCCTCACGGCGCCTACTTTGGTGTTGCAGGTCTGGTCGCCTCCTGCCTCGTTCCACCAAAAAGAAGATCACGTGCTGTCAGTCGGGTGATTCTCGGCCTGACGATTGCAACGATTGCAGGCGTACCTGCAGCGGACATCATCGGCCAGACTCTTGGATGGCGATGGACATTCGCAGTGATTGCCTTGCTCTCACTGATCACGGCGGGCCTTGTCGGTTGGTTTGCGCCCCGAGACAGGCCACGCGTGGGGGCATCGATAGGCAACGAACTGCGCGCCCTGCGGATGGTACAGGTCTGGTTGACACTGGGTGTGGGGGTAATCGGCTTCGGTGGTATTTTCTGCGTCTACACCTATCTTGCCTCGATCATGGATCATGTTACGCATGTTCCAGCGGGTTATGTCCCGCCGATGTTTGCGCTTTTTGGTCTGGGAATGACAGCCGGAACACTGGTTTGTGGCTGGCTGGCCGATCGCTGGATGATGCCTACCATGGGAGGCGTTCTCATTGTCGGTGCTGTAGCCATGGCCTTTTTCCCGATGGCTGCCCATGCCTTTTTACCTCTGGCCATTGTTGTATTCATGATCGGGGCAAGCGGTGGATTGTCTACCGTTGTTCAGTCACGTCTCCTGGAAGTGGCCGATGGTGCCGAAGGGCTTGTGGCAGCGTTCAACCAGAGCGCGTTCAATACCGCCAATGCGATTGGCCCCTATCTTGGGGGACTCGCGATTTCAGCGGGTGCGGGCTGGACATCTGTCGGGTGGGTCGGGCTGGTCTTGACGCTGGGCGGAGGGGTATTCTTCCTCATCAGCCTTCTTGTGCAGACGAGACAGGCGGGATCTTCACAGAGCTGAAAAGACGAAAGGCTGCCCGATCACGGGCAGCCTTTCTGTTCCGATGTTCCCGGGGAGGGGAATATCAGAAGCGGTATTCGATACCGGCGCCGACAACTGTCGGGTCAAGCGAGTCATGAGCCTTGATGAAGGCGCCCGACCCACGGTCATTGGCCCAGGCATGCATACGCATGAACATCTGCTTGGCATCGACGTTGAAGAACCAGTTGCCGACCAGCTGATAGTCAAAGCCGACATTGACCGATGGGCCACCCGTCACGCCGACATTGAGCTTCTGCACGAGGCCGCCAGCAGGCGACACGTTGTGGAACCATGCCAGCGTTGCACCGACGCCCACATAGGGGTTGAAGCGCTTGTGGGGGCGGAAATGCCAGGCCAGCGTGATGGTGGGCGGAAGAGCCCAGGCGCTACCGACATCGATGTTGCCCAGGGGGGTGTCCTTGGCGGCCACTTCATGACGGGTGCTGGCAGCGATCAGATCGATCGAGATGTTGTCCGTGAAGAAGTATTCGAATGTCAGCTCCGGCATGACCTGGCTGGTGGTCTTGACGCGGCCTGGAATGGCAGCACCATTGAGCCAGAGCTTGCTGTCACGATCCTGCGGAATGACACCGAGGGCGGACAGGCGGATGATGAAGTCACCCTTGCCAAGGCCGATCTTGGTGCTGGAGCAGGTCTTGAACAGGCCGCATTCATCGCTGGAGGACGAGCGGGGTGCGGCAACGGCCTGAGCCTGAGGCGCGAGCACCATGTTCGTGGAAACCGGCGTGTTGACGACGGGGGTCGTCTGGGCCTGTGCGACGGGTGCTGCAACAGCAGCAACGAAACCGGTCAGAAGAGCGGTGGAAATCTTGAAAGAGGTCTTCATCAACGTCATCCGTGATTAAACAGTGACGTTCTCTCACCATGCGCTATGATGCGGTGCCTTGATCCAGATCAAAGCAATAACAACGTTGCCGATGACCGTGGGGAATTGGCAACAGTATATGACGTATTGTTAACAGAACAAGAACAAAAATAAAAAAGATGAGGGTCGTTGACGCCATGGATGCGCAGACGAGGGACAGTATCAGTGCGCTCGGACCTTGCGGCAGTTGCGGGCAATGCCTTCACTGTGAGGCTCGCACGCGGAGTATTTGTTCCGTTATCGATCCGGATAACATGGCGCGACTTGCGCAGTATTCCCATCGCCTGTCCGTCGCACCCGGCAAGACGTTCATTCAGGAGGGTGAGGCAGCGACCGATTTCTACATCGTGACCGCGGGCCACACCAAGATCTTCACCCTCATGCCCGATGGCAGGCGTCAGATCACCGGATTTGGGCAATCGGGTGATTTCCTTGGGCTTGCCAGCGGTGCCACCTATGCCTTCAGTGCGGAGGCCCTTGGTCCGTTGTCGCTCTGCCGCTTCTCCCGCACCGGGCTTGGCCTGTTGCGCCGTGAATTTCCGGAGCTTGAGTTGCGCCTGATGGAAGAGGCCTCGCGCGAGCTGGTTCAGGCGCAGCGCCGTATGCTGCTGTTGGGACGCAAGACGGCGCGCGAGCGTCTGGCCAGCTTTCTTCTGGAGCAGCATCATCTCTCTCCTACGAAAGAGATCGTCATTCACCTGCCCATGAGCCGTACCGGGATTGCCGATTATCTTGGTCTTACCATCGAGACAGTCAGCCGCACCCTCAATGCCCTGCAACGTGAAATGATGATCACCATCACCCAGGTCACGCAGATCACTTTGCTCAATCTTCCTGCGCTGGAACACCTCGCCAGAGGGGGATAAGCGCCTCTTTGCGGGCCGGGGGCAGGATTGCCCAATTGATGCCTTGACGAAGCCATGATGACGGGGGAGAGAGAACCCTTTCCCGCGTGAGCCTCATCCTTCAGGAGCGACAGATCATGGACCGTTTCATCATACGTGGCGGCAGACGTCTTGAAGGCGAGATCGTGATTGGCGGCGCCAAGAATGCCGGTCTCAAGCTCATGGTCGCGGGACTTCTGACGTCTGAGCGACTCATCCTCTCCAACGTACCGAAGATCGCCGATATCGAGACCATGCAGGTGTTGCTGCGCCAGCATGGCATTGCCGTCGAGCCGGTCGATGCTGAGGGGCGTACACTGTCGATTGGTGGCCCGATCACATCCGTCGAGGCACCGTACGATATCGTCTCCAAAATGCGCGCCTCCATTCTGGTGCTGGGGCCATTGCTGGCCCGTGCTCATGAGGCCCGCGTCTCGTTGCCGGGTGGTTGCGCCATTGGTACGCGCCCTGTCGATCTGCATCTCAAGGGCCTGGAAACGCTCGGCGCGACCATCCGCCTCGAAAACGGCTATATCAACGCCAGTGCACCCGGCGGTCTGGTGGGCGATCGCATCCTGCTGCCTTTCGCTTCTGTGGGTGCGACCGAAAACCTGCTGATGGCCGCGACCCTTGCCAAGGGACGCACCGAAATCGTCAATGCGGCGCGCGAGCCGGAAATCAGTGATCTGGTCGAATGCCTCAACCGCATGGGCGCGCGAATCAGCGGGGCCGGCACCGGTACCCTCGTCATCGATGGTGTCGAGGCACTGACCGGGGCTGAGCACGCGATCATGGCCGATCGTATCGAATGTGGCACTTATGCCTGCGCAGCTGGCATCACCGGGGGTGATCTGCGTCTGATCGGGGGTCGCGTTCGCGATCTCGGGGCGGTCGTGCGTACGCTGGAAGAAGCGGGCGTTGAGGTGCTGGAAGAGGAAAGCGCCATCCGTGTGCGTCGTACCGGGGCACTCAAGGGCGTCGACATCATGACCGAGCCCTATCCGGGTTTCCCGACCGACATGCAGGCCCAGTTCATGGCCATGCTGGCGGTTGCTGAAGGCGCGTCAATGGTGACGGAAACGATCTTCGAAAACCGTTTCATGCATGTGCCCGAGCTTAACCGTATGGGCGCTCGTATCAACGTTCACGGCTCTTCTGCGATTATCCGCGGGGTGGATCATCTCTCGGGCGCGCCTGTTATGGCGACCGATCTGCGTGCTTCGTTCTCCCTGATCCTCGCAGGTCTGGGTGCACGTGGCGAAACCTCACTCAGCCGCATCTATCATCTGGATCGCGGGTACGAAGCAGTCGATCGCAAGCTCTCTGCGGTTGGTGCCGATATTGAGCGTATCCGTGAATAACTGAAGCTACACCCCCCTGTCTTTCAGGGGGCGAACGCGCGACAGGGGGCGCTGCCCCGTGTCCCGCCAGATGGGTCACCCTTCTGGCGGGGGTATTCTCTCCTTCAGAGCGCTTCTCAGCGCCCTTCCTTGATTGCTGCCGCAGTGCGCAGGCTCAGGGCCATGATGGCAAGAGCCGGATTGGCTGCCGTGGCGCTCGGGAAAATCGAGTGATCGCTGATCCAGAGATTGTCGATGTCGTGACTGCGACCGAACGGATCCACGACGGAATCATCCGGATCGGTCCCCATACGACACGTGCCGATCATGTGCGCCGCGCGGTCCATCGACCAGATATCCCTGGCCCCTGCGGCTTCCCAGATCGACGTCATGGTGCGCGCCATGTGCTCATGCATGGCCTGCTCGTTCGGGCCGTAGCTGAAGGTGATCTTCGGTTTGGGCACACCGGCCCGCCCGGTCTCATCGGACAAGGTCACGCGGTTATCGTCGCTGGGCAGGCAGTCGCCATGCGCGCCCAGCCCGGCCATGTGGTTATAGCCGCGGAGATAACGCGTAAGGTCATCGCCCCACAGGCCGCGCCCACGGGCCACGCCTGTCGCCCAGGTAAGGGGCATCATGCCGAGCGACTGGATCAAGTACCCCCCGGCGAAATCGGCGTCCTTGGGGCGCATCATGTCTTCAGTGATGGTGAGAGACGGATAGCCCTTATTGGGACGTATGATCTCGTCGAACGTGCCCCAGACCTGCGTGGATATGTGAGCCATATAGTTGCGCCCGACCTGACCACTGCGATTGGCGAGTCCGGTATGAAGCAGCAATCTGGCGGTCTCCACGGCCCCTGCCGCGAGGACGAGATTGGCGCATTTCTGTATCCGGTCGTTCCCCTCCTCGCGATACACGACGCCAGTGACGCGCCCCGCCGTATCGCGTTCGATGCCGTGCACGAAGCAGTTCGGCCTGATTTCGGCTCCCGCCGAGACGGCAAGAGGAAGGTATGTGACATCGGTGCCTGATTTGGCGCCGTTACGGCATCCCTGATGGCAGGCGCCACAGCCGGTACAGGCTTTTCTGTCACCCCAGTCACGCGTAATCAGCGCCGTAGGGCCATCGGCGTTGCGTATGCCCAGAGCATCGCATCCACGCGCCATGGCCTGTGCGGCCCCATTGCGCTGCGGCGGTGGGTAGGCATAACGCCGACCTGGTTCCCAGGGATAATTCTCTGGCCCTGAAACGCCGATCTCGCGTTCGACCCGCTCGATATAGGGCAGCATGGTCCCGAAATCGAACGGCCAGTCGACGCCCTTGCCGGTTTCACTGTGCAGTTTCATGTCGCGCGGATCAATGCGCGGCATGAAGGCGCCGAAATGCAGCATGGAGCCGCCTACGCCCGTGCCGCTGTTGTTACCGCCAAACGCCATCGGGTTGGCCCCACCCGAAAGACGCTCTTCAAGCCAGTAGATCTCGGAAGCCGTTGCTTCGTCTGGCGTATGTTGCTTGGGGTCGAAGCGCGGTCCGGCTTCGAGCGCCACCACCTTCATGCCTGCGCGCGCCAGCTCGGCCAGCAGCGGGGCGCCACCGGCCCCCGTGCCGACGACGACCACATCGACGATGTCGTTATCTGCGAAACGGCGTGACTTCATGATCCTGCGCCTTTCTGAGCTGGCTCCCACGCTTCTTCCACACCTTCTCCCATTTCTGAGAAACCTTGGAAAAAACCGTCGCCGCCGTTGAAGATCGCGTCGATGCCAAGCTGAGCCTGGACCGCCGGGTGGGAGATGAAAATCTGCACGCAATCGGCGCGCAGATCTGCAAACCAGGCGCGCATCTGTGTGGCATCCAGCTGCGCTGTATCGAGCGCGCCCTCGGCCATGGCGTGAATGACCTGATCCTGCTCGGCTGCACTGAGTGCTGCAAAGGCCTTGCCCTTGCCTGAGCATGCATGGACGTCCAGCCCGCTCAGGGCCTGTTCATAGGCCTCCTGATCGGGCGGCAAGGTCGCAAAGCGCCAGCCATCGCCCGGTGCTCCAAGGCGTGCGTCGATCCGGGCCGCCAGATTGATGCTGGCATCACTCAGGACGGATTGCTGGGGAAGCACGCGGGCCGTTACTGCAACGAGCGTCTCATACGCACCGGCCGATAAATGACGCGGTACGTAATTGGCATCGCTGGTCTGGGCCCGCTCCTCCATGATCTGACGCGTACGACCCGAGATGCGATCGGAATCAAGCAGAGCCAGATAATCCGGGTCGATAGCGGGGGGGAGAGATGTCTGGCTCATGGTGCGTTCCCAAAACCGTGATGACGCCTCTAACATGCCCGCAGTGTCGAAAGTTGCCAAGCAATGGCTATGCCAAGTTATTGAGAACGCTTCGCAAAAAGGGTTTGGCGGTACTGGCCCGAGTCGCAGTTGAGCGGAATCACGGGTGATCGGCAGGCATATCGGGGGGCGATGTCTGGCGCCCGGCAGAAGGGACGCGTTCTCTCTTCATGCCTTGACCGGACAGGACACGCAGGAACGGTCCGGTGCGGGCAAGGCCTGAGGCAGGGCCCCTTATGAGGGTCAGGCTATCAGAGGCGTGGGGTCGTGACGCCAAGCTGTTTCATGTACTTGCCAGCGCGATCGGCATAGCTCGTTTCGCAGGGCGAGGCGCCCTGAAAGAACAGGAACTGGCAGATACCCTCATTGGCATAGATACGTGCGGGCAGCTTGGTTGTGTTGCTGATCTCAATAGTGACCTGACCTTCCCATTCGGGTTCGAGCGGGGTCACGTTCACGATGATGCCGCAGCGGGCATAGGTGGATTTGCCAAGGCAGACCACAAGCACATCGCGCGGGATGCGGAAATATTCGACCGTGTGGGCGAGGGCGAAGCTGTTCGGCGGGATGGTGATATCGCCCGTGCGCGTGACGAAGCTGTTTGCCGCAAATTTCTTGGGGTCCACCACAGCGTTATCGACATCGGTGAAGATCTTGAAATCCTCGCCAACGCGGGCGTCATATCCATAGGAGGAGAGGCCATATGAAATGACGCCCTCACGCTTCTGGGCTTCGACGAAGGGCTCGATCATGCCCTTTTCCTGGGCCATCTGGCGGATCCAGCTATCTGGCATGATGGGCATCGTGAATCTCTCGATCTGTGGGGAATGAACGGGTTTGCAGGTCTAGCCGCGCAGCGGTGGTCCTGCAAACCGGAGAGGACGGGCGAGGAACCCGGAGCCCGAAATCAGGCGATATGGGTCAGGAATACGACCTGCGACGCACCACCCTCGACGAGGGTCTTGATGGCGTTGTTGAACACCTTGCCATGTTCCATGCCCATATGGGCCTTGAAGGCATCGTCGTCACGATAGGTCTCTTCGACATGGAAGAAATCGGGGTCGGATTCGAGGGTGTAGACCACGAAGCGTTCATTGCCGGGTTCGCCGCGCACGTCATCGGCCAGGGCCGTGAGCAGACGGGCGACTTCCTCGCGCTTGCCGGGCAGGGCGCGCATGGTGGCGTAGAGAGCCTTGGACATGAATGGTTCCTTTCAGGAAGAAGAAGTCTCGGTAGAGGGTGCCGGCATGTCCTGGTCCTCAGGCGCCTTGACCGCGCGGTTGCGCACCTGGGCCTTGCGGCGCAGCAGGTTGGCGCGCAGGGCTGCGGCCTCACGCGCCAGACGCTTGTCGAGATCAGCCTGCGCTTTTTCGGACAGGTTCGTGCGGGATGGTGTGGTCATGGGCAGAATTCCCGAAAATTGTCCGACAGGCAGCTACCGAGCAGTTCATCATAGACGGCGAGCGTGGCCGATTGCATCTGCCGCGTCGTGTAGTTTTCCGCAATGTGATGACGTGCCGTTTCCGATAGCAGAGAGCGGGCGCCCTCGGACAGGGTGAGGATCTGAAACAGCGCGTCGGCCAGCGCCTGGGCATCGTCGGGCGGGATGAGCAGTCCGGTCTGATAGGGCAGGACGGTTTCCATGGCACCACCCTGCGCTGTCACGACCACGGGCCGTCCCATAGCCTGTGCCTCGATAACTACGCGGCCAAAAGGCTCGGGGCGAAGAGAGGGAACGGTCACGACATCGGCCAGCGCATAGGCTGCGGGCATGTCCTGACAGAGCCCCGCGAAACGCAGGCGCTCGCGCAGACCGAGCTGCGCGGCGGTTGCCTCGATCTCCCGGACATAACTGTCTTTCGGATCGGCAGGGCCGACAAGCACGGCAAGCCAGGGACCGGGTAGCAGATGTTGTAGTCGTGCCATCGCCCGTAAGAGAAACAACTGTCCCTTCCAGCGTGTGAGACGGCCCGGCAACATGATGACGGGCGTACCGGGAGGGACCTGCCATCTTTCGGCAAGGGCCTGGATACGGGCGCCGTTGACAAGGTCGGGATCAAAGCGGGCCATGTCGGCCCCGCGTGGGATCAGGCGCAGCCGGTCCTCGCCTACCTGATAATCATCACGCAGGCGGGTGGCGATATAGGTGCTGATGGCAATGACGCGCGCTCCACGCGCCAGCACCGCATTATAGCGTTTCTTGCCCGGGAAACTGGCCTTGTGCACACCATGCCACGTCGTGACGAAGGGCGTACGGGTGCGACGCGTGGCGCGCCACGCCGCCCAGGCGGGTGCTCTGGAACGCGCATGGACCAGATCGATCCCCTCATCACGGATCAGCTGCGACAGGGTGCGGGCATTACGCAAAATGGCGAGAGGGGATTTCTGACCAAGCGGTAGCTCGACATGGCGGGCGCCGATCGAGAGAAGGCGTGGCACGAGGGCTCCGCGCGCACTCGCCACAATGGCACGACCACCAGCGGCAATAATGGCCTCTGCCATTTCCACAGTCCCCTGCTCGATCCCCCCCGTGCCGAGGGCCGGGAGAACCTGAAGGATGTGGGGACGAAGGCGTGACATGGGTTGCCGGTAGCATGAAGCGTGCGTCGCAGGGAGGGGAAAGACACGGCACCAGCCAAAAAACCCAAATGCTGCAGGCGATGTGCCACAGATCAGGCAATCAGGCGCTGCGGGTTATCGTGCGCTGCGCGAGGCGTGGGCAAAAGAAAAAGGCCGGAGAATACCTCCGGCCTTTCCCTCAGTCTGTCAGGGCTCAGGCGATGGCGCGCCTGAGCCCTGTTTGAAGAGCAGAACTCAGTGCTTCGCCTCGGCCTCATCAGGCAGGGCATAGACAACGAGTTGGTCAGTGACAGGTGTCATCATGAAGTGATGACCACCGGCCATGATGGCGACATACTGCTTGCCGTTGACTTCATAGGTCATCGGGTTGGCCTGACCGCCGCCGGGGAGCACGTCGGACCACACATCCTTGCCGGTCTTGATGTCGATGGCGCGGATCTGGTTGTCGGTTGCTGCCGCCACAAAGACGAGACCGCCCTTGGTGATGACCGAGCCACCGTTATTCGGCGTGCCGATATTCAGCGGCAGGCCGGTCGGCATGTTCCACGGGCCATTGGCGCGAGCCGTGCCGAGGGGGCGCGACCACAGGACCTTCTTGGTCTTGATGTCGATGGCCTCGATCATGCCGTAAGGCGGCTTGTTGCACATCATGCCCGTGTAGTGGTTCCAGAACGGGGTCACGACAATGCCGTAAGGCGTGTCGGCCTGGGCGCCATTACCTTCGGCACCACCGCCAGCCGGGTTGTAGGTGGGGTTGTCGATCGGCTTCAGGCCCAGCGCATCAGCCTTCTTGCGGGTGATGAGCTGATCGTACATCGGGGTGGAGTTCCAGTTGGCAATGACGATGCCCGATTGCGGGTCATAGGCCATGCTGCCCCAGTCGCTGCCACCGTTATAGCCGGGATATTCGATATTCGGCTTGTCGAGTGCCGGCGGGGTGAACTCACCAACATAACGTGCCTTGCGGAACATGATGCGGCAATAAAGCTGGTCGATGGGCGACATGCCCCACATGTCGCTTTCCTTCAGGTCAGGGAAAGCAAGGCGTGGGAAGGCGGTCGACCAGGGCTGCGTCGGGCTGCGCGGATCATCCGACATCGTGCTGGCGGGTGCAGGCTTTTCAACCACCGGGAATTCCGGCAGCGGCTTGCCTGTCGCACGGTCCAGCACGAAGGTCTGGCCACGCTTGGTGGGTACCAGCAGGGCGGGCGTGACCGAGCCATCGGCATGATGATAGTCGAACTTGGTCGCCTGTGAGCCGATGTCGTAGTCCCAGACATCCTTGTGCGCCGTCTGAAAGACCCAGCGTGGTTTGCCTGTCTTGACGTCGAGTGCGACGATGGAGGACGAGACAGCGTTCTCCTTGTCGGTACGCATCGCGCTGTAATAATCGGCGGCCGAGTTGCCGGTCGGGACATAGACCAGGCCAAGCTCGTTATCACCGGTCATGGCGGCCCATGAATTGGGCGTGCCGCGGCTGTAGAACTTGCCGGGCTCGGGCTGGTGATGGTTGTCGGGGTTGTTGACGTCCCAGGCCCAGACGAACTTGCCGCTTTCAGCGTCGTAGCCACGGATCACGCCCGAAGGGGCCCAGCGGCGCTGACCATCGAGAACCTCGTGGTTCACGACAGCGATCCCGTTGATGACCGGGGGCGGGGTGGTCATGGACACAAAACCGGGCACCGATTCACCCATGCCTTGCATCAGGTTGACCTGACCGCCAAAGCCGAAGCCCTCGCACAGCTTGCCCGTCTCGGCATCGACCTGAATCAGGCGCATGTCGAGCGTGGCTTCCATGATGCGGTTGTGGCAGGGCTGGCCTTCAGGGATGGTTGATGAGGTGTAATAGGTCACGCCCTTGCACGCAGCGGTGTAGGGAATGGACTGGTACTTCACCCCGGCATCATGACGCCAGATTTCCTTGCCGGTGGCGGCATCGATACGCATCATGTCGTTCATGGCTGAACACATGTAGAGCGAGTTGCCAACCTTGATGGGGGTGGTTTCGGCGGCCCATTTATTGGCCTGCCCCGGACCGGGCTTGCTGCCGGTGTGATAGACGAAGGCACGTTTGAGCTTGCCGACATTTTCCGGCGTCAGCTGATCCAGCGGCGAAAAGCGCGACTGATTGGAGTCACGGCCATAAGCGGGCCAGTCCTCACGGGCGGGGGTGCTGTCGATCTGCGGCACGGCAGCCGGAACATCGGCAATGCCGATCTCGGAAATATCGGGCAGATTGGCGGCGTTTACGCCAGGAGCCTGCGGCGCGGAGGGAGCGGGACCACCAAAGCGGCCGGGACCCTGCTTGTGGGCTTCTTCAGGCGCCGTGTGATCTTCACCGGGTGTCGAGTTCGACGGCGGGATCTGTGCGAAAGCCACGGTTGCGGAAATGAGGCCACCAAGGATGGTGGCGGTCATAAGGGCTGGTTTACGCATCAGACGGCTCCGCGGGAAACTGGACGAACCGTATCCTGACGACGCAGGACAGGCAGGCTGAGCACGACGAGAATGGCAATCAGCGTCGGGCCGAACAGGCGCGGCAGCCAGCCCCACCAGTCAAAGCCACATTCGGCAATGGTCCAGACCAGCGTACCAGCCCAGGCGAGAAGGAACAGATAGCCACCCAGAAGGCGGCCCATGGCCATGAAAAGGCCCGAGGCCAGCAGCACGATACCGCAGATCAGATAATAGGCTGAGCCACCGAGGCTGAGCAGATAGCCGCCACCACCGACAAAGATCAGTCCGAACAGGACAATGAGTATGGCGAGCGCCAATGTCCCCCAGTCGCTGATGCGTCTGGGTCTGGTACGAGACGTCATGAAACCTCCTTGAGACGAGCTGCGGAGACTATCCTGAAGGCAAACAGAACAGGGCAACACATATCAGTGAAAATCATGATACGTTCGATGGGATGGCAAGTTTTCTGACCCGAGAACATCTCTGGCCGGATCTTAGCTAGGTGTGTCTGAACCGCACCTGTCAGCAGAGCGTATTCGGATTGTCCTGTATGGACTCCGTCTTGTTCCGCAGGGCTTTGACCACGGATTGTACTGTTGTGAGAATGGTCTCGCGAAGCCACCGGTGAACCGGGTCGTTGTCCAGCCGCGGATGCCACGCCTGAAAACTGACAAGATCGGGAAGTGGAAACGGAAAAGCGAAAGCTCGGGCCCCGATAGCTTCAAGCGGCAGGCGCCGGATGATGATTTCCGGCAAAGGCAGGATCATGTTTGTCTCACGCATGGTCTCGATCATGGCGTAATCGCTGGGAACCACCAGAGCGATGCGTCTTTCCAGACCGTATTTCTCCGCAAGAACCGCATCAATCGGACCGTGAGCCCGCCCCTTGCGAGAGGTGCTGATGTGATCATAAGCGACCAGCGTCTGTGGTGTAATTTCCTGATCGAGGATCGGGTGTCCCGCACGGACGACGGCCTCGAACCGGGTCTGGAACAAGGTCTGCTTCTTGATTTCTGGCAGCAGGTCTTCGGTGGCACCGATATAAAGGTCGATCGTGCCACGCCTGAGCGCGTCTCCGATTGAATCCTCCGTCTCGGGTGAGAAAACGAGCTGGCAGCGCGGGCAGGACTCCCTGAGCTTCTCGGCGATGGCGCTACCAAAGGCCCCAATGAAAAGGTCACGTGCACGGATCGTGAAATGCGGCGCGATCTGCGACAGATCCAATTGGGCGCGTGCGCTGACAAGCGCCTCTGCCTCGGCGAGAACTGTCTGCACTCTGCCCAGAAGATCGGCGGCGAAGGGTGTCGGAACCAGTTGCCTGCCAGAGAGTACCAGCAGGGGATCTCCGAACAGGGTGCGCAGTGAGGCGAGATGGCGGCTTGCGGCGGCTTCGCTCACCCTGAGCCTTCTGGCGGCGCGCGTAACGCTCTCCTCTTCAAGCAAAACCTGGAGCCAACGGAGATGATCGAGCGAATAACCGCGCTTGGCTGGCAGGTTTCTGGTCATGAGATCTAGCCCTCCAGGGGTTGCATAGACTGAAAGGGATCTGCCTGACCCTTACGCTAACTGGAAGGATTTTTTACTCGGTTTAAGGGTTATTGAGGCCAGAGGGCGAGGCTAGAGAGCGGGCGGAAAAGGATGTCGCCCCATGATCGCACCCATGAGACAGACCGCAATGGTTCTGCCATCTCCTGCTGTCACGCCCCCCTTCGGGTTCAGAACGATCATTGGATGTCTGGGGATGTTGCTTGCCGTGCATGTCGCAGGGTTCAATGAACATGTGACAGAGATTGGCCTGTCCGATCTTCGCGGCGCCATGCATCTGGGTCACGACGAAGGCGCATGGTTCATCTCGATCTACGAGGCCTTCAATATTGCGGCAATGGCCTTTACGCCGTGGTTCTACATAACATTCTCGATCTACCGCTTTGCGCTATTCATGACGGCAGCGCTGGCCCTGTTGTCCCTGCCGTTGCCGTTCATGACCGATATGGTCCCGATCAATATTCTTCGTGCCATGCAGGGGCTGAGCGCCGGGTGTCTTCCGCCTATCCTCATGACCGTCATGCTCAAATATCTCCCACCGCCGCTCAAGGTCTTTGGCATCGGGGGATACGCCATGAGTGCGACCTTTGGCCCTAATCTGGGTATGCCTTTCGAAGCTCTGCTTTTTGAGCGGTTTGGCTGGCACTGGCTCTATTGGGAGGTGCTGCCACTTGGTGCGGTCGCGCTTGCCATGATCGCCTGGGGGTTGCCACAGGACCCCGTCCAGCTTTCGCGTTTCCGCAGCTTCAACTGGCGCGGTTTCCTGATCGGCGCGCCCTCCATCCTGTGCGTCGTAACGGTTCTCTATCAGGGGGACCGGCTCGACTGGTTCCGCTCACCTCTCATCACCCATCTGACATTCTGGGGGGGGGCGTTCTTCGTCGGATTCCTGATCCATGAATGGCATCACCATAGCCCGTTCTTCAGGCTGCAATACTGGAAGAGCCGCAATATCACGATGTCCCTGCTGTCACTTGTGGCGGTACTGATCGTCTGTGCCCTGATGAATGAAGTCACAACGACATTTCTTGAGGAGATCAAAGGATATCGCCCCATTCAGGCCGCTCCAGTCTCGCTGACCGTGGCTCTGCCCCAGCTTGTTGTGCTGCCGCTGGTTGCTGCGCTGTGCAACATGCGTCGGGTCGATTGCCGGTGGGTGCTTGGGATCGGCATGGCGCTTCTCGGATTTTCTTCCTGGCTCGGTCTGGGCCTGACATCCGAATGGGTGCGCGACAATTTCTATCTTATTCAGGCCCTTCAGATTTTCGGACAGCCGATGGTGGTCATTCCGGTTCTGATGCTGGCCACTCTGGCGCTCGGACCGAGCGACGGACCCTTTATTTCGGGCATGGTCAACATGCTCAAGGGTATGGCCAATGCCCTTGCATTTGCCCTGTTCTCGACCCTGCTGCGTCGCCGCGAGCAGTATCACTCGACCATGCTGCTGGATCATCCCCATATGGCGCAAGGCTTCGACGGGGCCGATGCGCTGCACAGCTTGCATGAAATGCTGTCAGCGCAAGCGCTGGTGCTCTCCCTGGTCGATATCCTGCTCGTGGTGGTCGTGATCTGTGCCGTTTTCGTGGTGCTGACAGCCGTGCTTCCCGGTCGCGTCTATCCCCCCGGGAAAGCACCCTCCAGTCCTACGTCCGCGCAGCCCGCCGCATCTGCACGGCAGGCCGAAAACGCCCCTCTCGCAATACAGTAACGGAAATCTCCTCATGGCTTACAAGAAACCGCTCCTGTTTGCGGGATGCACTGCGCTTGTCCTGACCGGTCTCGCCTGGAGCGCAGATCGCTTCTTCGTCGGCGACGGGCGTCATCAATCGACCAATGATGCGTATATCACCGCCGATTTCACGCGGGTGGCGCCCAAGGTCGCCGGGCGGATAGACAGCGTGCCTGTTGCGGACAATCAGAAGGTGCGGGCAGGCGATGTTCTGGCGCATATTGAAGACGATGATTATCGTACGGCCCTCGATACCGCTCGGGGCAAGCACCGTGCCGCGCAGGCCGATATCGCCAATCTCGCAGCAGCACAGCAGCGCCAGACGGCCCTGATCGACGCGGCGCTTTCCACGATCGAGGCCGATGAGGCCGCCCTGCTTTTCGCACGGCAGAATGCGGTCCGCTACCGCGCGCTTTCAGCAGGGGGAGCGAGTACGATCGAGCAGCAGCAGGGGGCCGAGGACCGTCAGCGCGAGGCTGTTGCGCGGCTGGCCCGTGACAAGGCGGCTGTGAATGCTGATCGCGCCGGGCTCGCCGTACTCGTCGCAGAAAGTGAGCGTGCGCAGGGTGTTCTGATCCAGACGCAAAGCCTTGTGCGGCAGGCTGAGCTTGATTTGTCCTATTGCACCATCACGGCCCCGGTCGATGGGGTTGTCGGGTCGCGCGACGTGCGTGTCGGGATGTATGTCCACCCCGGTACCGGGCTTCTGGCTGTCGTACCGGTTCGTCAGGCCTACGTAATTGCCAATTTTCAGGAAACGCAGATGGCCCGCGTGCAGACCGGGCAGAAAGCCGAGATTCGGGTCGATAGCTTTCCCGACGCAGTGCTTCATGCCCATGTCGATAGCGTGGCACCGGCGACAAATGTCGCCTTCGCCGTGATCCAGCCGGACAACGCGACCGGGAACTTTACAAAGGTGGTGCAGCGTGTCCCGGTAAAGCTGGTTTTTGATGATGGGCAGCCTCTGGCACGGCGTGTTCGTGTCGGCATGTCCGTGGAAGCAATGATCGACACGGCCTCGCCGCGAGACGGCGCTCATGGCACCGACGCGCGCTTCGTCTGGGAGTGATGAAAATGAGACATTTGTCCCGCACGGTGGCGCCAAGTCTTTTTCTGATCCTCGGGGGCTGTTCGGTCGGTCCGGATTTCAAGAAACGTGACCCGGTGGCGGCGTCCCACTGGCATGAAAGCGTGACACCGCGCAGGAGCCATCCGGATGAGACCCTGCCGGTCGAGACGCAATGGTGGAAACTGTATCAGGACCCCGTTCTCTCAGCGCTCGTGCAGGATGTGCTGACGGCTAATCTCGATCTCAGGGAGGCAGCGCTTCACTACGAACAGAGCCGTGCCGAACGCAGGATCGCAGCCGCTGCGCGCCTGCCCCACCTGCAGGGTGCCGCTTCTTATGCCCGCGAACGCGCCAGCACGAATGGTATCCTGAGTCTGCTTGGAACAGAGGCGGACAGTGACCCGGCACGAATCGCAGATGGAACGCAAGGATTTGGCCCTGCTGCGGCAGCCGGACCGAAAGGTAATCCTTCTTTCAATCTGCCCCAATATGGCCTTGGTGCGTCATGGGAGGTTGATCTGTGGGGGCATGTGCGCCGTCAGGTCGAGGCTGCGACAGCTTCGATGCAGGCCGTCCAGGAGATGCAGCGCGATACACAAGTTTCGCTTATGGCGGAAACTGCGCAGGACTATATCGCCCTGCGCAATGTACAGGCTCAAACCGAGATCACCCGACAGAGCCTTGATATTGCCCGGCACAGTGTCGAGCTGACTGTCTTGCGTGTGACCCAAGGCACGGCGACGAAACTTGACCTCGCCTACGCGCGTGGCCAGTTGCACGGTTTTGAGGCCCGTTTGCCGCACCTGCGCCGTGAGGAAGTCCATCTTCTCAACGCCCTTGCCTTTTTGATGGCACGCGAACCGGGGACCCTGTCACAGCGTCTTGCAGGTACGGGCAATATTCCACCGCTCCCTAAAACCATTCCGGTTGGATTGCCCTCGCAGCTTGCCGAGAGACGCCCGGATATACGGGCAGCCCAGGCGCGTCTGCATGCAGCGACGGCCACGATCGGGGTTGCTGTGGCCGATTTCTTTCCTCGTATCACGTTGTCCGGCAGTCTGGATGTGCAGGCGCTTCAGTTCAGCGGTCTCGGATCCTGGGCGTCGCGGCAATACGGGTTTGGGCCGACCATGACCATTCCGCTGTTCGAGGGCGGGAAGCTTGCGGGGCAACTTGCCTTGCGCAGGCTTCAGCAGAAAGAAGCGGCCATCGTGCTCCAAAGAACGGTTCTCCACGCCTGGGAGGAGGTTGATGATGCCATGACCGATCTGGGCACAGCTCAGGAGCGCCACGATCGACTGGCTGAGGCGGTCACTGAAAGTGAGACCGCCGTGCGGGTGGCGCAGTTGCAGTATGCTCAGGGGGCCGGTGATTTTCTCAATGTTCTGACGACGCAGAACGGGCTGCTTGAGAGCCGGAGTGCCCTTTCGGATGCGCGGGCCGATGTCTCGGCCTCAATGGCGCGGCTCTACCGGGCCTTGGGCGGTGGCTGGGCCCGATCATAGCCGGGCGCCGTGACGATGCTTCAGGCCCCCCCATACACCCGGCCTAACCCGCAGGAATGGTGATGACCGCACCGGGCGAATGACTGGTGGCGGCAAGCGCGGCAAGGATCTGCATCATGGTGAAGCTCAGCTTGCTGCGGAAATCGTCATCGCTGATCCAATACCAGCGGTCCCGATAGTGCACCTCGTCGTAATTATGCTCAGGCGCGGATTTGCCGGAATGGATCACCACATCGGGGCGTGTCTCGATACCGACCGGGCTGATGGTGGGCAGGGTGCGTCTGGCTCTCACATCTTCCTCCGGCACGTCCATCTCATAGGCGATCTGCGACAGCATGGCGAACATGGAGCGTGTGAGGATGGCGATCTGTCCTGGCACCTTGGGATAGGGGCCGTAAACGATTTCGGCCTCTTCGGCGTGGGGGTCGAGATGCAGCAGACGGCGTACCTCGGCCTGAATGGTGGTCAGAGCCGGGTCCGAGGTGGCGGTCAGAACCAGATAGGCATGTTCGGGCTGTGCCCCTGCCGGTTTGTTGGCGGAGCCCGAGGGGGGCTGATCGCCTGAAGGTTTGGGGGCATCGGTCGAGATGCGTATGGTCATGGCACCCTGGATCTGCAACTGGCGCAGATCATGCAGCAGCAGGTAGAACCGCACGGAACCACCGCCCGTCGGGCCTGCGCCAAGGGCGCGGACATTGGACAATCCATCGATCGACTGCGCCGTCAGGCGCAGAAGCGTGTCGATGGGCAGGCCACCGAGACTGAGCGGCATGATGACCACCGGCGAGATGGGCCGGATGACGTTTTCTGCATATTGCTGCCCGGTTTCGGGCTGGTAGGTAAAGGTCGGGCTTTCCTGCAGCGTGGCAGTGCCGCTGCCGAAGAGATAGCTTCCCACGCCAGAGGGGAAGGCGTTGAACCCGCCATTGACCGAGCGATTGAACTGATAGCCCGCGATGACCTGTGTGGTATCGAGAAAGGTCGGCGGGTCGGCATAGCGTATGCGTATGATGTTAAGAAGCATCGCATGCTTCTCGGCCTCGCCCAGCGCGCGCGAATAATCAAGCTGGTCGTGCGACAGACGTGTCGGCCCGATGGTGATGCAGCCCGTCAGCAGGCAAGGCAGCATGATGGCGCAAAGCGCAGGCAGAAGCGGGCGGAGAAAACGGGACATAATCATGGGCGCTTCCGGCTTAGCGTATCCGTGAACAGGGTTGCCAGTCCGGAATGTTTTTTTTGCCGAAAACATGTGTCTCAAAGCGCCACTCTCATCAATGCTCTTAGCCTCTCATCTCCGGTGTGTGTGTCAGAAGGCCTGCAGGGCGTATCACGCGCAGAGCCTTTTGCCATTCAGGGTGTTTCAGAGGCGTAAATGGCAGCCAGTCCTTCGCGATAGCTCGGGTAGAGCCAGGACCGCCCAAGATGTTGCTGTGTCAGCCTGCTTTTCACCACGCGCCTCTCTGACCAGAAGCTGCGGGCCATCGGGCTCAGTTCTGCCCAGGCGGCCTCAAGGCTTACTCTGGGGGGGAGGGGATGATGGCTGAGACGTGCGGCTTCCTCGAACACATCGGCCTGAGGGCTGGGACAGTCATCGACGAAATTCAGGATGCGGGATGAGGCAGGAGAGGCCGTGGCCATTGCTGCAAGCGTGGCACCGGCGATATCGTCGCGGTGGATGCGGCTGAACAGGTGACCGGGTGCATCGACCAGCCTGGCCTTGCCTGAGCGCAGCGTGTCGAACGCCGAGCGCCCGGGGCCATATATGCCGCCAAGCCGCATGATATCGCAGGCGATCTGGCGGTCGCGTGCAAGCGCCTGCCAGTCCTGCTCGGCCTGCACGCGGGCACGGCTGCGCGACTGACCGGGAGCGACGGGCGTGGTTTCATCAACGCTGCCACCCTGACGGTCGCCATAAACGCCGGTGGTTGAGTAATAGCCGATCCAGCGCAGATGGGGCGCCTCGCGCAGCACGTCTTCATAGCGAAGCAGTGCCGGGTCGCCCGCCTCGGAGGGTGGCGCGCTGATCAGCACATGGGTGGCCTCATGCAAAGCCTCTCCGGCGGCATCGAAAGCGAGCAGAGTCGAGTCCGGCTCGGGCGCGCGTTTCGTACCGGTCACCTGCCAGCCTTTGGCCTTGGCAGGCGCGACAACGGCACTGGCAGAATAGCCCTGACCCAGAATAACGAGGTGAGGTGGCATGAAAGCTCCCATTCGCGCTTGACCGCTGGCGCGATGCCGCGCCAATTCACAAGGTATGAAACATGCTTTTGGTGCCTTGGCGATAGGGAGTGGCCTTTGGGCAGGGGGGGCACTGGCCTATTCCCCGCCGCAAACCCTTGCGCATTGCCTGGCACCGTTACCCGATACCCCCGATCTGGTGCAGGAAACGGCGCAGGACTGGCTGCATCATGGCGGGGGGCGCAGCGCGCATGAGTGTCTGGCGCAGGCAGATCTGGCACTTGGCGCCTATCGGGATGCCGCGACGGAGTTCGAGGGTCTGGCAGCGCCGGAGGCCCCCGCCGCCATTCAGGGTGGAAAAGGCCAGCAAGGGCATGGTGCATCGGTGCCGGCAGGGCCTGCCTTGCCTTCGCATGCCGCTACCGCGCAGGACGGGCATGGTGGGGACACCGGTGAGCGTGCCGTTTTTGCCGAGCAGGCGGCCGCAGCCTGGTTGCTGGCAGGGGACGGAAAAGCAGCGGAACGTGCGGCGCGGCAGGCATTGTCGCATTATTCCGGGCCGCTTGGGCGCAGGGTGCTTCTGGCTCGCAGCCTGTCGATGCAGGGGCATTTTGCAGAAACGATCACCGCTCTTGGCGCCCTGCCGGGTGACGGTCCGGCTGTGCCACCCGCGGCACCGGCGGTGGTAAAACCTGATGCTGTGCCAGACCCCTATCTGGTCGGTGCTTTCGTGGTCCGCGCTACCGCCTATCGTTATCTAGGGCAGAGCGCGAAAGCGATGGCAGATGCCAATCGGGCGCTGGCCCTATCGCCCGATGATGTCGAGGCCCTGCTGGAGCGCGGGATCCTGAATGTGCGCCTGCGGCAATACGGGCAGGCGCGCCAGGACTGGGACCGTGTGATTACCCTCGCCCCGGACGGCCACGAAGCCTATCTGGCAAGACAGGACGAGGCCGTTCTCGACGCTGACCCCGATCAGGACTGACCTGGCGTCAGCCCGGGTTCAAGGCCCATAAACCAGGAGACGGACCGCGTGGTCCGTCGCCCCGGAGCTTCGACCTGTCTTTTGGTCAGGTAGCCGGTCTGTTCTCAACCATCGCTGTAACATCGTGCCAGTGCGGCGCTGATTCGGCAGCGCCAAGCCGCGTGGTCGCGAGCGCACCGCAGGCTGCAGCAAAATGCACCGCTTCGTCGAACGGCTTGCCCAGGGTAAGGGCCGCGGCGAGACCGGCGTTGAAACAATCGCCTGCTGCGACAGTGTCGATGGCCTTGACCGGATAAGGGGGGACAAAGCCTTCCCGATCACCGCTGAGATAATACACCCCTCTTGCCCCCATCTTGACCAGTGCATGGGTGGCACCAAGGGCCTGCAATTTGCGCGCAGCCCGCGCAGCGTCTTCCTGCGTTTCAGGGTAGATGCCAGTCAGAAGGCGCGTTTCGGTTTCGTTGGGGGTGACGATATCGAGAGCGCGCCACAGGGCCTCAGGCAGGCCATCGGCCGGGGTGGGGGCCGGGTCGACAATCACAAGCGTTCCTGCGCGCCTCGCAGTCTCGGCGATTTCGATTGTGAGGGCGAGAGGAATTTCGAGCTGAAGAAGCAGCACCGATGCCTGTTCGATCAGGGATTGATGGGCGGCGACATCACTGCTGTCGAGCGCCATATTGGCACCGCCTGCGACGGTAATGATGTTCTCGGCCTTTTCATCAACCGTGATCAGCGCAACGCCTGTCGGGTGAGCGGTGTCCTCTCGCAGGGCTTTGAGATCGACGCCAAAAGGGGTGAGAAGCTTGCGCGCCATGGCACCGAAATTATCGGTGCCGGTGCGGCCTGCCATGAAAACGTTCAGCCCGCAGCCCTGTCCGAGACGCGCTGCGGCAGCGGCCTGATTGGCCCCCTTGCCACCAAGCCCAATGGCGTAGCTTGCGGCATGGACCGTTTCGCCCGGATGGGGGATGCGCTCGGCGCGGGCGGTGATGTCGATATTGACGCTGCCGAAGGAAAGGATGTGGGAAGGATTGTCGGACATGGGGGGTTCCTGCACCGGATTCTGGTCCTGCTTGCGGGGCGACACGGGTCCGGGCATGGCCTGACGCCGGGAGAGCAGACAGATGGCGTATCATCGCAGCGCGCCCTCGGCTAGGATGGAGGGATGTTTCGTATACTCGTGATCAAGCTCGGCGCGCTGGGTGATTTCGTGCAGGCCTTCGCCCCCTTTGCCGCCATCAGGACGCACTGGTCCGAGGCAGAGATCACCCTGATGACCACCACGCCGTTTGCGCCGCTGGCCAAGGCCAGTCCGTGGTTCGATCATGTGACCGTCGATGCGCGACCGCGCTGGTCGGACTTGCGCGGCGTGATGGCCCTGCGTCGCACCCTGCGCGGGCATGATCTGGTGATTGATCTGCAGACATCAGGGCGCAGTACCCGGTATCAGCGTCTGGCCGGGCAGAAACGCTGGTGCGGGATTGCGCCGGATGGGACATTCTTTCACGACAACCCCTATCGTGATGCCATGCACAGCGTGGCGCGACAGCGTGATCAGCTGGCGCGGCTGGGTGTGCCTGAATTGCCCTGCACGGATCTGGAGTGGCTGGGGCGTGGTGGGCCCGATCTGCTTGCCCCCTATGCGGTCATCGTGCCGGGGGCGGCCCCTCATCGACCCGCCAAACGCTGGCCGGCCAGCCATTACGCGGCTCTGGCGCATGAGCTGCTCGCATCGGGCCTGCATGTCGTCATGATCGGCGCAGCCAGCGAATCCGGTCTGGCCGAAACGATCAAGGCTCAGGTGCCCGCCATGCTCGACCTGACAGGACAGACGGATCTGCTTTCGCTAGGGGGGATCTTCGCGCGCGCCGCTCTGGCGGTTGGTAATGATACAGGCCCGATGCATCTGGCGGCTGCGATGGGTTGCCGGTCTCTTGTTCTGTTTTCGGGTGAAAGTAACCCGCGTCTGACGGCGCCGGTTGGGTGCGCGCCAGGTCAGGTGCGTATTCTGGCCGTCGATGATCTGCGCAGGCTTGACGTTTCCAGGGTTGCGGCCTGCCTTAACTGGGGCCATTAGAACAGCTCAACTTATCTCTTACGCCAGGAGCGCATCTCCATGCCTGCCATTACCCTGCCCGATGGTTCCGTTCGCACGTTCGACGGTGCCACGACTGGCACGGCAGTCGCGGCTTCGATCGGTCCCGGTCTGGCGCGTGCTGCCGTTGCGATGAGCCTGAATGGCAAGCTGGTCGATCTCTCGACGGCTATTGCCGAGGATTCAGAGCTGCGCTTCATCACGCGCAAGGACGATATCGTTCTGGAGATGATCCGCCATGATACCGCCCATGTGCTGGCCGAAGCCGTGCAGGCGCTCTGGCCCGGCACGCAGGTGACGATTGGCCCCTCCATCAAGGACGGGTTCTATTACGATTTCTTCCGCAATCAGCCTTTCACGCCCGAGGATTTCGAGGCGATCGAGGCCAAGATGCGTGAGATTATCGCGGCCAATGCGCCGTTCGAGCGTGAAGAATGGGATCGTGACGCGGCCATTGCCTTCTTCGAGGAGAAGGGTGAGCGCTTCAAGGCGGAACTGATCCGTGATCTGCCCGAGAGCGAGACCATCTCGATCTATCGTCAGGGGGCCTGGCTCGATCTGTGCCGTGGGCCGCATATGCGCGGCACCGGCGATATCGGCACGGCGTTCAAGCTCATGAAGGTGGCAGGCGCCTATTGGCGCGGCGACCATCGTAACCCCATGCTGACGCGTATCTATGGCACGGCCTGGCGCGATCAGAAGGAACTCGACGCCTATCTGCACCAGCTGGAAGAGGCAGAAAAGCGCGACCACCGCCGTATCGGCCGCGAGATGGATCTGTTCCATATCCAGGAAGAGGCGGTAGGGCAGATTTTCTGGCACGCGAAGGGCTGGCGTCTATACACTGTGCTTCAGGACTATATGCGTCGTATCCAGACGCGCTATGGTTATGAGGAAGTGCGTACGCCCCAGCTTGTGGACCGTGCCCTGTGGGAAGCCTCGGGCCATTGGGACAAATATCGCGAGCACATGTTCATCGCGACGGTTGAGGATGAGGAAAAGACCCTCGCCCTCAAGCCCATGAACTGCCCCTGCCATGTGCAGATCTTCCGCCATGGGCTGCGCTCCTATCGCGAGCTGCCGCTGCGTATGGCGGAGTTCGGCGCGTGTCATCGTTACGAGCCCTCAGGGGCGCTGCATGGCATCATGCGTGTCCGTGGCTTTACGCAGGACGATGCACATATCTTCTGCACCGAGGAACAGATTGCAGCCGAGACGGCGACGTTCGTTGCCATGCTCGATGAGGTCTATCGCGATCTGGGCTTCGAGAATTTCCGCGTGAAGTTCTCCGACCGTCCCGACGCGCGTGCGGGTGACGATGCGACCTGGGACAAGTCGGAAAAGGCGCTTAAGGAAGCCTGCGCGTTGGCGGGTGTGACATTCGAGACCAATCCGGGCGAGGGCGCCTTCTATGGCCCGAAGCTGGAATTCGTGCTGACGGATGCGATCGGTCGCGACTGGCAGTGCGGCACGTTGCAGGTCGATTTCATCCTGCCCGAGCGTCTGGATGCTTCCTATATCGGTGAGGACAGCGCGCGTCATCGCCCGGTGATGCTGCATCGTGCCATTCTCGGTAGCTTCGAGCGCTTCATCGGCATCCTGATCGAGCAGTTTGCGGGCAAGTTCCCGCTCTGGCTGGCCCCGACGCAGGTTGTGGTGGCAAGCATCGTGACAGATGCCGAGCCTTACGCGCAGGAAGTGGCTGCAAAGCTGCGCCGCGCCGGGCTTCAGGTTGAGGTGGACGGGCGCAACGAGAAGATCAACGCGAAGATCCGTGAGCATTCGCTTGCCCGTGTTCCTGTCATCCTCGTCGTGGGACGCCGCGAGGCGGAAGAAGGCAAGGTGGCCATGCGTCGTCTTGGTGGCGCAGCACAGGAGATTCTGGGCCTTGAGGAAGTGGTCACACTTCTGGGCGAGGAAGCCAAGGCACCCGATATGCAACGTCTGCAGGGCTGAAACGCAGCAGACAGGCGCGAAAACCTTGCAATCCCGGTGCTTCGTGACTATGTCGGGGCACCGGCCTTCCCGCAAACAAGCCGTTAATTTCGTCACGCTAAGGTGATGAAATTTTTGGCCGGGTTGCGCGTATTGAAGTGCCGACACGCACAAGATCTGAAAACGTCGACAGGAGACGACCATAGCTAGACCACCGATGCAGGCCGCACCCACCCGTGAAGGGCCCCGAGTTAACGAGGAAATCCGTGTTCCTCAGGTGCGCTTGATTGACGCCGACGGCGAAATGGCTGGCGTCATGACAACGCGCGATGCTCTTGCACGCGCCTATTCGGTCGGACTCGACCTTCTGGAAATCAGCCCGACGGCTGAGCCGCCGGTCGTCAAGATTCTCGACTACGGCAAGTTCAAATACGAACAGCAGAAGAAGAAGAACGAAGCGCGCAAAAAGCAGAAGGTCATCGAGATCAAGGAAGTCAAGGTGCGCCCTAGCACCAATGAAAATGACTACCAGGTGAAGCTGCGCGCCATGAATTCCTTCCTGGCTGAAGGCGACAAGGTCAAGGTTTCGCTGCGCTTCAAGGGTCGCGAAATGGCCCATCAGGAACTCGGCATCAAGATGCTTGAGCGCATTCGCACCGAAATGGAAGACAAGGCCAAGGTTGAGCAGATGCCCAAGCTTGAGAACCGTCAGATGATCATGGTGCTCGCACCACGCTGACACTCGCCCTGTCGGTCATCGCCTATGGAAAAGCCCCGGTTCTCACCGGGGCTTTTTTTTGTCTCGCATACGGAGTCGCCATGACTGGTGCTGCCATTACAGGTCATGGCTGACGGGGAGACTCTCTGAATGCAGAGGGCGCGCGGTATTCCTGTGGGCAGGCGTCGTGTCTAGTCGGGCAGATCATGCCATGATCCTTGCGGCGGGGGCGATGACGCCGGCACCCTGAGCGCCCTCGCAAGGCCGTCCTTGCCATTTGACGGTGCCAAACGATCCGGAGACCATCAGAGGATCGCTGGTCATAGTGGAAAATGGGCCGTTTCAGTCACTCAAATCAGTACAGAAATCGGTGAGTGTAGCATTACGGTCGGAAGGGATACTCCGGTGGATGCTCATATATTGGGTGTATTGATCACCGATAACGTCTGTAGAGACGGCCCTTAACGAAGTTTGACATCTGTTACAGCTTTATGTCAGCGATTATGGCGATCTTCATATTTTTTAGGCTGGTTCCATCGAACTATATCGATGATTATGATTTTCTACAAAGTAAATCCCAAGAACAGATCGGTATCATTCTATGTTCGTGATGTATTTTAAGATCACGTTTGAGTGAGAATTTTGTCTGGAAATTAAGACAATTTAAATGCTCAGGGTGCAGACTAGTCAACATACAGAGCATAAAGTCTCTTTTAACGAAGAAAGAGGGTCGGATTAACGATGAATACGAATAGCACTGGCTCATTGACCAATATCTACACCGACCCTAGTGTGAGTGGGCCCAACCTGCCCATGAATACCCAGCAGGTTGTGAACGGGCAGATCGTCTATAACGCGTCGTCGTCCCAGCTCGGTGGTGGCCAGTCACCTGACTGGGCCATCATCCAGTGGAATCAGGCGACAGCGTTCGATCCGACCACTGGCGACGATACCCGCGTATGGGACCCCAATTTCGGCTATTCCGTCGGGCACTGGACGCAGGGCTCCGCAACATCGGCAGCGGGAAAAACAAGCTATAATGTATTCAAGGACCCGGATAATGGCCATTACATCTACCAGATGGCCGCGCAGGGCGGGAACCTGCTCGACGTACAGCTTGCCGCCGTCAAGGCAGTAGACGGGCAATATTCATTTAATCATCAGATCACAGCGTCGTTCAATCAGGGAATCAGCAATTATTCCGGAACGACCGGCGTATATCAGGCCGGCATCAACTTCACGATCAATTTCCACAGCCCGACCATGAGTTTTGGTCTGTTCTTGCAGTTTGAGACCGTCGACTACAAGGGCGTGCCAGAGACCTATATTTCCCTACCGAAATCTCTCGGTGGATCCATTTATAACTTCACCGGTATTCAGGCGGATTACATCAACCCCAAAGTCGCTTCGAATAACGGGGTCATGTATCAGACCACGGTTGATGTGAATCAGGGGCTGATGGCCGCGATCAAGGCCATTGTCGGGCTTTACCCCAACCTCGCCAGCGAGGTCGAGAATCTGAGCAACTGGTATCTGAGCGGTTGCTATATCGGTGTCGAGACGATCGGTACGGGTCAGGCGACCGACGTGACCGGTAATTACAATGTCGAAGACCCGACCATTACCTACGACACCAGCAAGACCCTGAGTTATGCCGACCGTTCGACTACGGCCAAGGTCGTGTCCATGACACCTGAAAACAGCGTAACAACAACGACAACCAGCGAGGTTTCCATGCCCAATCTTATCGTCAAGGGTGTCAACAACACCGTCAATGTGGCGTATACCTCCGGCGATACGGCCGGCATGATGGCGAAGTCCTATGCTTCGAGCATTCAGACGCTGCTGGCTGCAGGAACACTCGATAACAGCATTCTCTCGACTGGCTCGAACACCTTCGTGTCTTCCCAGAAGGCATCCCAGGCCATTGTGGATACCGCCGGCACGTATGGCGTATCAGGTAATTACACCAATATCGTCGTCGCCTCGACCGATACCAGCACGCTCAATGGCGCCACCACGCTTGATACCACACAGAATACTGCCAATTACCTGAATATCGTCTCGAGCAACCAGTATGGCTCGACGGTCAAGGTCGGGAATAATTCCGGCAGTTTCGCTGCCACCCAGGGCAATAACGTGTTCAACGCTGCTGGCTCAACCGGCAAATGGAATATTGCAACGGGCGCAGGCAATGACACCATTTACGGTGCCCAGGGTACGAACACCATCACCGGTGGCACGGGGAACAACCTTATCTATCTCGGGGGGTCGAACAACTTCGTGAATTCGGTCGGGCAGGACACGATTTATGGCGCTGCTGGAGCCATCGATACTGTGTCATTGCAGGGTGGCAATACAACGGCCTCGCTCAAGACCAATGCGGCCGTAATGGATTTCTCCAGCAACAACACGATTACCGTAGGGGACAACAGCACGGTGTACGGAGGCACGTCCTCGGTGGTCAATGTGAGCTCGGGCTCCGCCACGGTGACCGGCACCCAGGGCGATACGATTTCGGCAACGGGAAATCTTCAGGTCGTGCACGGCAGCAATCAGTCGATCAGTGTGAGCGGTGCCCTGAATTTCATCTCCGGCACCGGCAATACGGCCATCTCTGCCGGAAGCGGTACGATCTTCGGTGCTGACGGACTGACTGCGACGCTGAGCTCCTCCTCTCGCCTTCTGTTTACGGCCAACCAGCCCTACACCACAGGGGCACAGACCATTGACGGCCGCAACGTTGCGGGCGGTCTGTCGGCCTGGACCGGTGCTGGCCAGCAGACGGTTATTGGCGGCACGGCCTCCGACCAGTTCTACTTTGGCACGGCTTTTACCGGTACGTCTGACAGTGCGGCATCGGCAACGGTGACGGGCGGCTCCGGCGCAGGCAATCTGTTCGGTATGCTGAGCAACCACACCGCAGGCAGCTTTACGATCACCGATTTCCGGGCGGCCGATAACAAGTTCTTCCTTTATAACTACAAGCCGACCTCCTCGGATGCCGCAGCTCAAACCATCCTAAGCACCGCAACGGTGTCGGGCGGCAATACTTCCGTCATGATCGACGGGAATGCCAAGATCACGTTCATTGGCGTCACTGACCTCAAGACAAGCGATTTTACCATCAGCTGATGACCCATTCCCGCAATGTCCGCCTTCCTCCCGACACTACGGGATAAGGGCAGGCAGGGCTTCAACCGGCCACACGAGGGGATCGCCTGATTCTCCCGTGTGGCCGTATTCACGCCGGGCAACTGAATAAGTGTCCGAGAGCGCCAGTTCTGTGCAAGCGCCGAATACAGGACACGACCCATCCGTATGGGGCCATAATGTCATGTGTCCGGAGAGCTGGTTTTTCTGATGGGGGGTGGCGGAGAGAGTGGGATTCGAACCCACGGTACGCTATTAACGTACACACGCTTTCCAAGCGTGCGCCTTAAGCCGCTCGGCCATCTCTCCAGCGCGGGCGGACCATATCAGTTTTTATGGGGTGCGCAAGGGCTGCGATACGGAGTGCGGGCGTTTTTGACGAAGTTTCGTATCAGCGAGGCTGATTTCTGGCCGGGCGCGGTCTCGACGCCGGATGAGACATCCACGAAGCGTGCGCCACTCTCGGCAATTGCCTGGCCGACATTGTCAGGAGTAAGGCCGCCAGCCAGCATCCACGGGGAAGGCGCGAGCCAGTCACGAAAAACGTTCCAGTCCAGACGCAATCCATTCCCGCCAGGATTGGCTGCCGAGGCTGGGGCGCGTGGTTCGATCACGAGCGCGTCCACGTCATTGGCACGAGGAAGATCATCCTTCGTCGTAACCGGGCATGAAAGCCAGACCGGCCGTCCGAATTTCTCTCTTATGGCAGAGGCACGCTCTGGCGTGTCGTAAATTTGCAGGACATCGAGCGCGCACGCATCAAGGGCCGCCTCGATAGCTCTGTCATCCGGTTTGACGAATAATCCGACAAGATCGGGCGTGGCACCCTGATGTCGCGCCAGGAGGTTTTGTGCCGATGCGGGCGTGATATGGCGTGGTGAGCGGTCATAAAATACGAGGCCAATCCAGTCAGCCTGCGTCGCGCAGGCGGCCTGAAGGGCGAGTTCGGTTGTGATCCCGCAGATCTTCACGCCCACTGGCGCCTTACCGTCAGGAGCGCCCTGTTCAGCCCGACCGGGCTTCATGCCGTGGCCAGCTCGGCCTGGATCGCAGCCGCAGCAGCTGCGGGATCGGCTGCCTGGGTAATGGGGCGGCCAACAACAATCCAGTCTGCCCCTGCCTGCGCGGCCTGACGGGGTGTCATGATGCGTTTCTGGTCATTGGCCTCTGTCCCCGCAGGGCGGATGCCGGGCACGACCAGAACGGGCGCGTCACCCAGCGCATCACGCAGGGGGGCAATTTCCTCGGCCGAGCACACGAGGCCGTCCGCCCCTGCCGTCATGGCCAGACGCCCAAGACGTACTACCTGCTCACGGGGTGTGGCGGGCACGCCGATTTCCCGCAGGGCGGCCTCATCGATGCTGGTCAGTACGGTCACGGCAAGCAGTACCGGCCGGTGGAGCGGTGGGTAACTCGCATCGATTGCCTGCCGCGCTGCCGCGATCATGGCGGTGCCACCGCTGGCATGGATTGTCAGCAGCGACGCCCCGATCGGGGCGAGGCTGCTCAGGCCCTTGGCAACTGTATTCGGGATGTCATGCAGTTTGAGATCGAGGAAAAGCGGATTGCGGCCTGCGACCTCACGCAGGGCGGAAAAGCCCTGGGCATAGGTGAATTCCATACCAAGCTTGATCGCATCGACATGACCATCGAGCGCGCTCGCCCAGTGACGCGCCTGGTCCAGGCTCTGGGTGTCGAGGGCGGCGATCAGGCGGGTACGTTTCATGAAACTGTCTCGATACAGGGGCTTGGAACGGGGCAGGCCGCCCGGATGGGGAGGCCTGGTCAAATCAGGGGGCAGGCGGAACGGTGCTGGTCTGGGTTTCGTAGGGCGCGCGGCTTGGGTCAGTTGCGATTGTCAGGCGGTCAATACGCTGATGAAGGTCAAGCACCTGCGTTTCAAGGGCACGCACCTGTTGTTCGGCCTTGCGGGCTCGTGAGCGCTGCTTGATCTCGCCGATGAACATCACGAAACCGCCAATAAGGAAGCTGGCAACGCCTACGCCCAGAACCAGCATCCCGACCGAGAATTGCCAGCCATAGGAAACAATCCATAGAGGCTGTGCATCGGGGTTGCTCAAAGCAAAAGTGATGAGAATGACAAGAAAAACGACGATAACGAGCAGGCGAACCATCACAAAGACCCCTTATTTCCGGGTTATCGGCGCAAGAATTTCGTGCCGCGCATTCATCGTATCGCCTTAGCCCGGGTTCCTGTCAGCGGCAAGGTTTGTTGCTTTTTCTTGACCCCAAGGCAGATGGCGTGGTGGCGTGGCAGGCCGCTCATGGTCCTGAGGGAGGCTTAACCCCATCATGTCCCAGCTTATCATGTTCCGACCGCCTCTGCCGAATACGGATCGGTTATGGGCCGTCATGGCCTGGCAGGGGCGGCGCAGTCGTATCGCCAATGTGCATGCCACGCGTGAGGCCGCCCAGGCCGATTGTGAGTGGCGCAGCCGTCAGGTCCACGAATACCGGCATTTTCTGGCTTCTGAGCAAAAGGCACCGCTGCGTTACGATGTCAGGCAAATTGGTCGTGCTGAACTGCCTCGAAGCTGGTCGCCGCTGCCGGCTCTTGGCTTCCTGCGCAATCAGTCCTTTTGACAAGAGCGGATCAGCCTGTTCGTGGGCGGGAGCGTGCAGGGGCGTTAGCCGGATCTGTTTTAAAATATGAACAGAGCCGTGGTTTGGTCTGGTTCATCTGGTCTTGATCGCCAAGTCATGACAGAAGCACTGGCGCGCTATGCTTGTTATTGGCAAGCATAGTCATAGAAAGACATCAAAGGAACGAGACGTCATGTCAAAAAGTGAGAACAAGGAGCAGTCTGGACGTGCAGATCAGGCTGCCTTGGAGACATTGCTCGTCTCTGGAATGCAGTATCTGAAATCTTCCACGATTGCTTCTGTCGGGGCCCCCGAAGTATTTTTCAATCTGCCTGCCAGACCGCATATTGGCCTGCGCATTGATGTGAATGCCCGCCAGCTTGCCGAAGATCAGCCGAATTTCGAAGTCAGCCTGGCACTCCAGGGGCTTGGCTATCGCACGGCCCCCACGCCCGAAACGCCTGAGCCCGAGACGCTGTACAAGATCGAACTGGTGTATTCTGGTATTTTCACCGTGCAGAATGCCAGCCCCGACATGCTGGAGGAACTGCTTCTGGTCGAAGCGCCGCGTCGGCTTTTCCCCTCTGCACGCCATGTGCTGCTGAGCCTGATCCGTGAGGCGGGTTTCCCGGTGGCCAATATCCAGCCTGTCGATTTTCATGCTCTCATGCTGAGCCGCCGCGCCCAGTCCTGAGAAACGTGCGCCCTGATAAGCCCGGACCGGAACGATGACACAGACCCCCGATATCCTCTCTGCGTACGGCCCTGGCGACGAGCCGCGCGCCCATGTCCCGCTCTGGGCCGTTTTCGATCCTGACTGGTATCGGGAGCGCTACCGGGATGCAGTGATCGGCATGGTGGGCAACATGCCGGATGACCGGGGACTTTATGAATTCTGGCTACGTGACGGGGCTCGTTATGCTCATTCGCCCAACCGGTATTTCGATGAAATCTGGTATCGCAGGGCGCATTTCGATGTTGAGAACGGCATCAGGATGGGGGTGTTTGACTCCGGGTTCCAGCATTATTGCGAGACGGGTCATCGCGGCCGCTCCTGCCACTGGCTGTTTTCAGAAGGGGGATATTTCAGCCTCAACCCCGATCTGACCCCGTCGCTGGTGCGTGAATTGGGCTTTGCCAATGGCTATGACCATTATCTGGCGATCGGGCAGGTGGAGCGGCGTGCCAGTTCCGCGTTCTTTGTCCCCGATCTGCTGCGTGCAGGGATCTTCCAGTATCGCTTGCCGTTCGATCCGGCTGCGGGTGAATTCTCCCGTCTGCTGACAAGCACAGATCTCGGGGCTCTGCGTACGTCCTGGTATTTCGATCCGGTCTGGTATCTCGACCAGTACCCCGAGGTCTCGGCGCAGATCGCAAGCGGGGAATATGCTTCGCCCCTGCATCATTATCTCTCCAACGAGACGCCTACGGCCTACTCCCCCACCCCGTATTTCGATGAGACTTTCTATCTCGCGCGCTACGAGGATGTGGGCAGGCAGGTCGCCGCGCGTGCGCTTCGGAACGGCTATGAGCATTTCGTGCGTTTTGGTGTGTTCGAGGGACGTCATGCGACCGAGGAGATCGCTTTCCCTCCCTTCTCCTGTGACGGTGACATGCCGGACTGGAAGGCGATCTGCGACAACCCGTACACGGCCTTTGTAAAGCGCGACGGCGAAGCAGACGAAGCGGACATTCCGGAGCTTCCCTCACTGCGCGCGCTGGCATCCCTGCAGGCCTTGCGCGGTGAGAGTCTGTTGCCGCTTCTCGCCCGGACACCGCTCGATTTTCGCTATGTAGGCCAGCCTGCCCTTAGCGTGATCATCAATGCCCCTGAAACATTCCTCGATCTGATCCAGACGCTTGCGTCGCTGCACGATGTCAGTTGCGGGGCAATGCAGGTCATTCTGCTCAGTGGTCATGCGCGGGATGAAACAGCTAATGTCGCGCGCTACGCCTATGGTCTTGAGGTGATTTCCTCCGAACAGGGCAATCTGCAGGGGGGCTGGCGACGGGCTGGCGCTGCAATCGCAGCACCTCAGGTTCTTCTGATCGACCCGGGTACCACGCTATTTGCCGGGGCGCTGAACACCGCTATCGCCCGTCTCGCGCAGCCGGGCGTCATTGCTGTCGCACCGCAGATACTGGGACTGGATCTGCGGGTCGTCGAGGCCGGTGTGAGTGTTGCACGTGATGGAAGCTGCACGGCTCATGGTGCGGGTGAGGACGCTTTTGCTCCGATCGTGAACTTCGTGCGTACTTGTGACGGTGTCGGGGGCGGCGCCCTGCTGTGTCGTACCACTATACTACGTGCCATACCCGCAATCGATGATGGGCTTGGCGCGCTGCGTATCGCCGCGCACTCATGGGCTGGCCTGTGCCTGACCCTGCGCCAGATCATGCGTTCCGGTCGTATAGTTTACGATCCTAATTTTCTGATTCGTGTGCCTGAACGCGAGATAGCTGGCGAGGCGCTTGTGGCGCAGGAGGCGTTGATACTGCGTCGCCATTTTGCAGAAGTGCTTCGTGGCAATCAGCCGCATCGCCCTGGCAGTGCGATCATGTTGCACAAGCCGGTTCGCTGGGGGCAGCGCATCCTTCTTGTCAAAAGGGCAATTTCAAGCGCTCAGCCTATGCAGCGCGAGCGCCTGCAATCCCTGTGCCGCGCTTTCGTGGCGCTCGGTCTGCAGTCTACGGTTTTTGCCCTGGATGAGCAGCGCCCGCATACAGAGGCGATAAGCGCCGCTCTGCCTGACGAAATTGAACACCTGCAAGGGGGTATTGAGTGTCTGGGGCAACTGATCGAGCAGCGCCCGCGCGGCTTCGATCAGATATGGATCATGGGCGGCCATACGCTCAATGCCGTGTTCCAGCTCTTCAATGACAAGGCGGCCCTTCTGCCTGAGGAGGGTGTGATTCTGGATTTGCGGTCGCTGGATGCTGTCCAGGCCCGGTTTGACGCCCGCAAGGTGCAGGCGGTTCGCGACAGGATTGACGAGGCCGATTTCGATCAGGCACTGGCGGATGAAGTGGCCAATGCCTGGTTCTGCCAGGATATCGTGGTTGCCGATGTGGCTCAGGAGCAGGTGCTTGGCAAGGTTGGTGTCACCGGCGTGACAATTCTCGGGGATGATCTGCCCCTGCATGACAGTCCGGACTTCGATAAAAGACACGGCTTGCTTTTTGCCGCTCAGCCCGCGACGGCGCCGGGTTACAGCGCGACCTTTCTCAAATGGTTCGTGCGCAACGTCATGATGCGCCTCAACGGGCGTCTGGCCGAACCGGTCAGACTGGTTCTGGTCTGCGAAACCACCCAGTCGCATGATCTCTCAATGATCACGCATCATCAGAATGTCGCGCCATTGCGTGATGGTCAGGCAGATTTCGCGACACTCGCTGCGCAATGCCGCCTGTTGATTACACCCGATCAGGTTGAGGGCCATGTGGCATTCGACCGTCTTGCCGCCGGAGCTTGCGGACTGCCTGCCGTCACGGGCGGCGAGGCAGCATTGCAAGGCGCCGTGTCAGCGCCGCTCGATCCGACAGCGTTTGCAGAGGCGATCATCACCCTTTATCAGGATCGGGAGACGTGGCAGCGTCTGTCCGATGAGGCGAGGCAGCAGGCACGAGCGATGACGACCGTCTATCGCGACACGCTTGCCTCCTTGTTGCGACAGAGCTTGGTAAAGGAAGAGATGCGTGACTGACAGCACGGCAGCGGTATTGCAGCAGGTCGACCGGGATCTGGAAAAAAGTCTGGATCGTCTTTTTGCCTTCCTGCGCATACCGAGTGTTTCGGCTCAGCCGAAACATGCTGCCGATTGCAGGGCCGCCGCCGAATGGCTGCGTGAGGAGCTCTCAGCCCTCGGGTTTGATGCCAGCGTGCGTGAAACAGCCGGGCACCCGATGGTTGTGGGTCATGAGCAGACAGCGTCATCCGGCCTGCATGTGCTGTTTTATGGCCATTATGACGTTCAGCCCACGGACCCGCTCAATCTGTGGAAGAGCGATCCCTTCGACCCCGCGATTGTGACGGAGGCCGATGGCCGAAAGATCATCGTGGCGCGTGGTGCATCGGACGATAAGGGACAGTTGCTCACCTTCATCGAAGCCTGCCGTGCCTGGAAAGCGATCAAGGGCGATCTGCCGTTGAAGATCTCGATCCTGATCGAGGGTGAGGAAGAAAGCGGCGGGGCCAATCTGATGCCGTTCCTCAAGGCCAATGCCGCAGAGCTCAAGGCCGATGTGGCGCTGATTTGCGACACCGGTATGCCCGATCGGCGCACACCGGCGATCACGACGGGGCTGCGTGGGCTGGTTGGTGAGGAGGTGGTGATCGACTGTGCCACGCATGACCTTCATTCAGGCATGTTCGGTAATGCAGCGCGCAACCCCATCGAACTGCTCTGCAAGGCGCTTGGCAGTGTGCGTGACGACAAGGGCCGTGTGACGCTTCCCGGGTTCTATGATGGGGTGGTTGCACCATCCGACACGGTTCGCGCTCAGTGGCGGGCCATCTTCCCGGATGATGCAGCGACACTTGGCCCGGTGGGGCTGTCGAGCGCTGCCGGTGAGGATGGCTTTACGGCCATCGAGCAGATCTGGGCCCGGCCAAGCTACGAGATCAACGGGATTTCAGGTGGGTATGAGGGCGATGGTTTCAAGACCGTGCTCCCTGCCCGTGCAATGGCCAAGGTTTCGTTCCGCCTGGTACCGGGGCAGAACCCGGAACGCGTGCGTGAGGCGTTCCGCGCCCATATCCGATCGGTCCTGCCGGTGGATGCCAAGGTCAGCTTTGCCGAGCATGGTGCATCGAGCGGCTTTGCCGTGCCGGAAGAAGGGCCGTTTCTGAAAACGGCTCTGGCCGCGCTGGGCGAGGAATGGGGCGTTCCTGCCGTATCGATCGGTTGCGGTGGATCCATTCCTGTCGTTGCCGAGGTCAAGGAAGCCCTCGACATGGACTCGCTTCTTGTCGGGTTCGCTCAGGATGACGATCGTATCCACTCGCCCAACGAGCAATATGGCGTCGAATCCTTTCATAAGGGAATTCGCTCCTGGGTTCGTATTCTGGATGCCTTTTCCACCAAGTGACCCTTGAGGGGGCATGATGCTGCCTGCACTCACGATGGGCGATCCCGCCGGGATTGGCCCTGAACTGACCGTCAAGGCCTGGGAGCAGCTCAGGACCCAGGGCGAAGGGTTTGTGTGGATCGGTGATCCGGCTCTGATCGAGGGGATCCCCACGCAGATCGTGAACGAACCCGAGCAGGCAGGAGCGGTATTCGCCCATGCCCTGCCTGTTCTGCCCGTGTACCTTCCCGGCCCTGTTGTGCCGGGTCAGCCCGATTCCGCAATGGCAGGTCAGGTGATCGCCTCGATCGAGCGCGCGACCCGGCTGGCGCTTGAGGGGCGTGTCAGTGCCGTCGTGACCAACCCGATCAGCAAGGCGGTGCTGAAAGCTGCCGGTTTTGGCTTTCCGGGGCATACCGAATTCCTGGCCTCGCTCTGCGGCGTGCCGGGTGAGGAAATCATGATGCTGGCCTCGCCACAGCTGCGTGTGGTGCCGGTAACGGTGCATGTCAGCCTGCGCGAGGCGCTGGACAGTCTGACGACGGATAAAATCGTGCAGGTTGGCAAGGCACTTGCCCAGGCTTTGCGCCGTGACTTCGGGTTTGAGGCGCCACGTATTGCCGTGGCTGGCCTGAACCCTCATGCGGGCGAGGGCGGGGTGATGGGCCTGGAAGAACAGGTCATGATCGAGCCGGCCATCAGGATTCTGCGCGAAGCTGGCATTGATGCGAGCGGCCCGTATCCGCCCGATACGCTTTTCACGGATCTTGCGCGGCCACTCTATGACGCGGCTTTGTGCATGTATCACGATCAGGCGCTGATACCGCTCAAGACGCTCGACATGGCCAGCGGTGTGAATGTGACACTGGGCTTGCCCATTGTCAGGACATCGCCCGACCACGGGACAGCCTTTGCAATTGCAGGTAAAAACAGGGCCGATCCGACGAGCCTGCTTTCAGCCTTGCGTCTTGCGCGCGACCTTGGCGTGAGACGTGCCTCAGGCAAGGAAAAAAGACCATGATCCGACTTGGCGTGAATATCGATCACGTGGCGACCGTCCGTAATGCACGCGGTGGCACGCATCCCGATCCGGTCGGGGCAGCCCTGCTGGCAGCCATGCATGGCGCTGACGGTATTACGGCCCATCTGCGCGAGGACCGGCGCCACATACGTGATGAAGATATGCAGAGGCTACGTCGTGAACTGACTGTGCCGCTCAATTTCGAGATGGGCGCGACGGAAGAAATGGTTGGTATGGCCTGCGCCTTGCGCCCTCATGCCTGTTGTCTTGTGCCCGAGCGACGCGAGGAAGTGACGACCGAAGGCGGGCTCGACGTGGCAGGCCAGATGAATGATCTACGCGGCAAGGTGGCGAGGCTCAAAGACGCCGGTATCCGTGTCTCGCTTTTCGTGGACCCTGACCCTGCCCAGATCGAGGCTGCCGCCGCAATTGGTGGACAGGTGGTGGAACTCCATACCGGCGCTTATGCCCATGACGACGGCGAGGCGGAGTTCCGGAGGCTTTTTGCAGGTGCGCAGGCCGCCACGGCAAACGGGCTGGAGCTTCATGCCGGTCATGGGCTCACTTACGCCAATGTGGGACGGGTAGCGGGTCTGCCCGGGCTGAAGGAGCTCAACATCGGACATTTCCTGATTGGCGAGGCAATCTTCAGCGGCTTGCCCGCCGCAATTGCCCGCATGAAGCAGGAAATCGCGACAGGAGCGCTGTTCAGGGCCGTGGTACGATAACCGGCTTTGATTTGTCGGTGTAGTTCGGCACGGTCTCGCCGGACTGCTTGTTGTAGGTCGCAGTCGTGCTCTGATTAGGCGCCGCAGGGGAGTGGAAGGCGGAAACCGGCCCGAATGGACCACCGCTGACCTTGCGCATGCTGGCCTCGGGCTGTCTGGCGCACCCACGGGTGATGATCGAACAGATACCGTCGGATCCGATGATCTCGTCATCATCACCCGCGTAATGGACCTCGGAGACCCGGTCATGGTCGAGGCGGATGATCGCCTTGCAGGTCGTGCCTGCCCCGCCGAGGGTGACCTGGGTCATGTTCAAGAGTTGTTGAACCGGGATGATGGTTGAATCGCTTGCCGTGGGCAGGTTCATGGTCGCAGTATACTGATAGATCTGCGTGGTGTCGTTCAGGGTCTTGGTTGATGCCGGAATGCCGGCACAGGCCTGAAGGTCGTTCGATGTCATGCCAATCATGGCAAGCTGTGCCCTGTGGGCTTCGCGAGAGTCGAAATAGCCGCAGCCAGTGAGGCCCACGAGCGGTAGAACGCCGAGGGCGAGACGCAGGGTGGAAGTCAAAGATTTTCCTCGATGCGAAAAGGGAGCAGGGAACCCGGAAGGGTTTCGTTATGACAACAGAACTTGAGGGAAGAAGTTCTGTGTGCCTGCTCACGCCACGCGATTCAACGCCTGGAATGTAACCTTAACGCATTTAAACATGCCTCGCGTTGCAACGCATAGACAATGTCGTGCGTCGCCATGACCATGGGCGCAACCTGATGCTTCCAGCGTGCTTCGCCGGCACCGCATATGGCGCGGCCTGAGTAAGGGCTGCGCGAAACCGGCGACAGCACTGCAAGCCCTGACAGCGCATCATTCTGGAGTCTTGCCCGCAGGGCGTGCTGCATGGCGGATCGCTCGAACCGGGGGGTATAATCGAGCAATGCGCGCAGCGTGGCCGAGCTCAGCGCCGGGTCATTTGCTGCGATATTCTGTTCCACCTTGGCCCAGTCATGACTGAGCGTAAGCGACCATGCCACGGCACGGGGGCCGTCGCTTGAAATCTGTTGCGAGAGCGCTGATCCGAAATGGGGCGGCACGGCAGCAGCGAGGCTCGACCCGGTCGAGGCAAGCGCGAGAAGCGCAAAGGCAAAGAGGATGCGGCGCATGGTTCTCCCTGTCTTGAAAGTGCCGGTTCAATGACGAAGGCGTGAACCGTGCCGATCAATCATGGCAGCATCGTGGCCCAATCCGGAATTTTCGACATGCGTTAAAGGTGGTTTCACAGGGGGGCGGGATGTTCTACAGATCGCACAACCTGCCAAATTCCAGGAGTTATCATGGCTGCTATTTCTGCTTCGGAGCTGTCCCGTCTGCAAACGACCCTGCGTCGTCTGCTCGGTTCCCAGCAACTGACGATCAATGCCCCGGCACGCGCTGGCCACACGGTTGAGCTGGCCGTCAATGGCGAAGTGATTGGCACAGTGCACAGGGATGATGATGAAGGCGAGGTCTCCTATGCCATCCACATCACCGTTCTCGAAGAAGACCTTCCTCCGGCCTGATTGGGGGCGTTATCGGGGACGTGATGCCGGGCATCGGCTTTTCTTTCCGCAAGGTCGCGCAAGAAAGGCAGGCCGTGCCCGTCCTCAACGAGTCCTGACCTCACAGGCAGGCGCGGGGTCACTCCCTTTCCGACAGATACCGGATTACCCCGGAGCGTATGAGGGCGATGCCGAGAGGGCGGTGACGGCCGGCATTTCCCTGCCTCAGTTTGGCCTCTGTCCCCACTCACATTATGCGCAATGTCTGAATCATCAGGGCAGGGTTCCCGGCAAGGGCGGCGCCTGCGCGGTCTGTACGTATGAAAAAGGCAGGTCGGGATAGCGCATGTGCAAGCAGGGTGCGAAGCCGGGTACTATGCCGCCATGTGCTTGCGTAGCAATGCACGGGCCTGGAAAGTAAGGATTGTTTGTCCATGGCCGATGCAAGGCTGAATTCTGTCGCCGTTATCATCCCTTTCTACAATGGCTCGAAATATATCGAGCGGGCGATACAAAGCGTCCTGTCGCAGACTGTTCCCGCCGACGAGTTCCTGATCATTGATGATGGATCGAGCGAGGCGGAGCGCACCGCCCTGGCTGAAATCGCTGCGAGATCCGGTGTCACGGTGCATCGCAAGGAGAATGGCGGGCAGGGAAGCGCACGCAATCTAGGCGTATCGCTTACTCAATCGGCCTATATCTGTTTTCTCGATCAGGACGACTTCTTCCTGAAGAACCATATCGAATTGCTGCTCGAACAGGTCAGGACGAAAGACCCCCATTTCGGCTGGGCCTATGGTGAATTGATGGAGGCCGATGAGGAGGGGCATATTGTCGCTACCTCCATCGCTGCGCGTTACAGCAAGCACCCCAAGATCTCGATAGAGGATCTGCTTGAGCGTGACATGCATGTCCTGCCTTCAGCCTCGATCATCAGCCGGACAGCGTTCGAGGCCGTGGGCGGCTTTGATCCTCAGTTCATGGGTTATGAGGATGACGATCTTTTCCTGCGGATTTTCCGCAAGGGCTATACAAACTACTTCTTCCCGCAAGCTGTAACCGTCTGGTGCATCAACAAGAACAGCACCTCGTACAGCATCCGCATGAGCCGCAGCCGTATGCGCTATATCAGCAAGCTTTGCGGCATGTTCGACTCGGATCCTGAGCGACGTAGCGTGTATGTGCGTGATCTGATCTTTCCGCGCTTTTGCAATCTGATTGCCGGGGAGGCTTTCAAGTCGATCTATTTTTCGCGCTACGAGCACGAAAAACGCATGGCGCAGCATAGCGACGAACTGGTGGGGATGCTTGATACCTTCGCATCTCTGGTGGCGGCTAATACGCGGTTACGCCTTGAGGACCGTCTCAAGCTGCGGCTCTATCAGCTGTGCCTGAGACAAAGGTCACGCCGTATGCTGGTCGTGCCCTATACGATTGCCCGTATTCTGCGCCGTCTCGGTTTGGGTTTTCGCGCCAGGCGGTGATCCCGCCGACGTATGGGAAGTCACCGTCTTGGGTTTGGTGGCGTGCCGAGCGCGATAAGACGGTCAGTTGGAGGTGTTAGGCACAGCGCACCCTTACCTGCCGCCGGTAAAACCGCGGCAGCGCAGAGGACGTCAGGCTGCCTTGGGTAGATCGAGCTGGGTGATCTTCCAGTGCCACTGCTCGAATTTCATATGCACGATGGCTGGTTTCTGACCAGGTGTCGTGATGAGCCCGGCCTCGAAGCGCAGCGGCGAGACGAAATGAGCCGAGAGCCTGCTGTAGAGTTGGCTCATGCTCAGGGAAGCCGCAGGCTGGTGTCCTGTGACCATCTGGGAGGCGAAGGTCATCAGCAGCTCAGGCGTCAGGCGGGTATCGATCGCATGTGAGACGGCGCTGGTCGCGAAGGATGAGCCGAAATCCGGCAGATCGTCAGAAGCTGGCGGTGGTCCGATCAGGGCGTCGATCGCCTCGGTCTTCAGGCTGGTCGTCAGCGCACTCCAGTCGATATGCTGGGCAAGGGTCGTCGTGTCATGCGTGCGCAGGGCAGAGGAAAGCGACCAAAGCGCCAGATAAGGCGAGAGCGCATAGATGCAGACAAGGGCAACCATCAGGGCGCCAGCAATATGAGGCAGCTTCCTGCTGGATGGCCATGACAGCCTGTCCGGGAACGTTGCGAGTTCTACGGGCATTCCTGCCGGGGGCAATCCTGCGGGGTCTCTCATTTCTTTTCTCTGCAACTGGCGAAAGGGACGTGAACACGCAGCCTATGCGTGCCTTTATCGATCAAGCCGGTAACAAGCCTGGTTCCGAATGGCAGATGCCTCTGTTTTCTTCACTGAACATCACTATGCTATGGGATCACGCAGGCTTTTGTCATCTAAATCCTGAAAGCCGATGAAGTTTTCTTTCCAGCCTGGATTCCCTCTTCGCAATGTCGTCCATCTTGTCTGATCTGACCTTCACCGACGAGGAACTGCACCGCTATTCACGCCATATCCTGCTGCCCGAAGTGGGCGCATCGGGGCAGGCAAAGCTGCGCGACTCGTCAGTGCTCGTGATCGGTGCAGGAGGGCTTGGCAGCCCGTTGTCTCTTTATCTCGCCGCGGCGGGTGTCGGTCGCATTGGGCTGGTGGATGATGACAGGGTGGAGCTGAGCAATCTGCAACGGCAGATCCTGTTTTCCACGCAGGATATCGGGGGCGGGAAGGCCGAGCAGGCAGCTGGAAGGCTCGGCGGACTCAATCCGGGTATTGAGGTCGTACCGCATGGCCTGCGCGTGGATGCCGATAATCTGCCCTCACTTGTCAGCCAGTACGACCTTGTTTGTGACGGCAGTGACAACTTCACAACCCGATACGCGGTGGCTGATTGCTGTCATGCCTTGGGCAAAACGCTCGTTTCGGGCGCTGTGCAGCGCTTTGAGGGGAGCCTCTCCACCTTTGCTCCCCATCGTGGTGGCCCCTGCTATCGCTGCCTTTATCCCGATGCCGATGAAAACGCGGCGCTGAGCTGCGGTCAGGCGGGCATTTTCGGCGCGGTTACGGGGGTGATTGGTACGCTGATGGCGACTGAGGCCCTGAAGGAAATCCTGAGTCTTGGGCGCAGCATGAGCGGTCGTGTTCTCATCTGGCAGGCGCTGGAGGCGAGTTTCCGCAGTTTCGATCTCCCAGCCGACCCCGACTGTCCGTGCTGTGGCCGAGGGGCAGGGTCCGGGAGCGGGAGTGAGGGCGTATGATGCGTGTCATGGGCATTACGCTTGCGGATCGCTCGTTCGAACGGGCCCATCACGCTTTTGTGCTCGCAGCTGGGGCTCTGGCTCTGGGGCGTGAAGTTGTCCTCTTTAGTGGGGGGCTGAGTGTTGCGGCGGTGTGCCGGGACTGGTCCTCGCTCGACGACGTGGGGCTCGATCAGATGTTTCAGTCGCGCGGGGTTGCTGGCTTCGAAACGCTGCGTTCCGCCATTTTCGAGCTGGGTGGTGAGGTGCTGGCCTGCGAGGCCGGTATGAAAGCGTCAGGTCTGACGCAGGCCGATCTGTGCCCCGGTGTGCGTATCTGTGGGGTGACGACGTTTCTGGAACGCACGGTCGATGCCCAGATTCTGAGCCTGTGAAGCGGCCCCCCTCTTGCCCCGAACGCCACAACTTGGCACCCATGCACCCATGAAGACATTCCGCATCGTCTACGGCATCGGGCTGGCGATTCTGCTGCCGCTTGGCGCACAGGCAGAAGCCGCGCCCCAGACGACCAAACACGCGACTCACCATCACAAACATGGCGCGGCGCCAGCTTCCGCCAGTGGCAAGAGCTCAGCACACGGTGCTTCTGCCCATCACGGTAAAACGAAAGCGACCGCGGCAAAGGCGACAGACGGAACGACCGCGGGTAGCCGCAAAAAGCGCAAGGCCGCACGTGCGGCGGAGGAAGCCCGGGCGGCTCATGCGCATCATGCGGGCAAGCATCATGTGCGCACGGCCGCAGGTGTCGCTGCCGGTGCCGCTGTAGCGGGTGCGGCGACAGCTGCCGCCCAGCCTGCCACGCCACCTGCCAGTGACGATGCGGCCGCAGCGGCTGCCGCCGCACCTGATGCACCGCCGCAGGACAAGGGAACCAATACGGGTCTGCCCTTGCCGCGCTTCGCCGCAATGCGTGCGGACAAGGTGTTCATGCGCAAGGGGCCAGGTCAGCGCTATCCGATCGAATGGGTCTATCATCGCCGTGGTCTGCCGGTTGAGGTCGAGCGTGAGTTCGACGTCTGGCGTCTGATCGAGGATTCGGACGGTATGAAGGGCTGGGTCCATCAGGCGACGCTCGTCGGACAGCGCACTTTCGTGATTCCGGGGCAACCACCCGAGGGTCATGCCGCTGCGGTGGGTGAGGCCTCGGCCAAATCAGGCGACGTGATTGGCAAGGCCGATGCCCGCGTGCTGGGCTATGTGCCGAACGAGACTGAGGCACGCCAGCGTCAGGGCGATACGCTACTCTACAGCCAGTCGGATGAAAACAGCGCTGTCGTGGCGGTGTTGCAACCCGGGACAGTGGGCACGCTCAAGCTGTGCCCCCAGGGGTCGACATGGTGCAAGGTGGTGGTCAAGGGCTATACGGGATGGCTTCCCAGACGTGTGTTCTGGGGGCTGTTGCCAGGAGAGACGCTTCAGCCTAGCTGAAGCTATGATATGCAACGTGCAGCAAATGGATCGGAGATCAGTATGACGTCCTCACCTCAAGCAGCTTCGGCTCAGGGTACGGGAGTGAAGAAAGAGGCCGAACAGCGCCGCACGAAGATCGTTGCGACCCTCGGCCCGGCCTCCTCCACGCATGAGATGATCCGTACCCTGGCGCTGGCCGGGGCTGACGTGTTTCGCCTGAACTTCTCGCATGGTTCGCATGAAGACCATGCCAAGCGTCACGCCACCATCCGTGATGTTGAAGCCGAACTTGGTCGCCCGCTGGCCATTCTGGCCGACATGCAGGGCCCCAAGCTGCGCGTTGGCACCTTCGCCGATGGCAAGGTGGAACTGATTGAAGGCGCACGCTTCCGTCTGGATCTGGATCGTACGCCGGGTGATGCCCGTCGCGCCTGTCTGCCGCACCCCGAGATCATGCGCGCCGCCGAGCCCGGCAGCCGCCTGCTGCTCGATGACGGCAAGATGCGTCTGCGTGTGATCTCCTGCGATGAAACGCATATGGAGACCGAAGTCGAAGTCGGTGGCTGGCTGTCAGAGCGCAAAGGCGTGAACGTGCCTGACGTTGTGCTGCCCATCCCGGCCCTGACCGAGAAGGACCACAAGGACTTCACCTTCGCGCTCGACCTTGGTGTCGAATACGTGGCCCTTTCTTTCGTGCAGCGCCCCGAGGACGTGCAGGAAGCCAAGGATATTGCCAAGGGTCGCGCCTGGATCATGACCAAGCTCGAAAAGCCGCAGGCCATGGAGCGTCTGAGCGACATCATCGCGCTTTCTGACGCTGTGATGGTGGCGCGTGGCGACCTTGGTGTCGAACTCCCTGCCGAGGAAGTGCCGATTGAGCAGAAGCGTGCCATTCGTGAAGCGCGCTTCCAGGGCAAGCCGGTGATCGTGGCCACACAGATGCTGGAAAGCATGATCACCTCGCCCACCCCGACGCGCGCTGAGGTATCTGACGTCTCGAACGCCGTGTTCGACGGCACCGATGCCGTGATGCTTTCGGCCGAGAGCGCTGCGGGCAAGTATCCTCGCGAAGCCGTCGAGGTGATGGCCCGGGTGACGCGTCGCGTCGAGAATGATCTCGAATGGCGCATGCAGGAAGAGGCCCTTCGCCCTGACAGCGACGGCACGACCGGCGGTGCTATTGCTGAAGCCGCCTGGCATGTTGCCCAGTCGGTCTCGGCTGCTGTGATCGTGGTTTATACGCAGAGCGGCCGTGGCGCCCTGCAGATTGCCCGTGAGCGCGCCGATTGCCCGGTTCTGGCGCTGACGCCGGATGATGAAACCGCACGTCGTCTGAACATGGTCTGGGGCGTACGCGCCATGTCCGTGGGTCAGGAAACGCCGGTTTACGGTGTTGAAGGCGTGGTCGATCAGGCGGTCGGTCTGGCCGTTTCCGAGGGCTATGCCGAGAAGGGTGACAAGCTGGTTCTGCTCGTCGGCCTTCCCTTCGGACAGCAGGGTTCGACCAACACCCTGCGTGTTGTCACGATCTGATCAGGGTCAGGTGCGGGGCTCTGCCCCGCGCCCGGGACAGGGCGCAATCCCTGTATCCCGATTGGTACAGGTAGCCTCCCGAAGGATGAGTGTCCTTCCGTGGCGTGTGGGGCAAAGCCCCACGACTGCCAAATGTACGAGCTCAACATTCCTGCAGTGGCATCGCCCCACATTCCAATGAGCGACGCTTCCCTCAGGACCTGATCCATTCAGACAGGTTTCCAAAGGACGACTGTCCTTTGGTGGGGTATGGGGCAACGCCCCATGACTACGAGCCACCATTTCCTACAGTTGCCAGCAGGCAGAGGCTCAGGCCTGACGATTTTCGAGCAGGGAACGGCGGATGCGTCGACCGCGCGAAATCGTATCGACAATGGTTTTCTCGTCGCCCTCGCGAATGGCCTTGGCCATGGCGGCGGCGTCCTGGCTGAAACGGTCCAGAACGCTCAGCAGGGCGTCGCTGTTGTTCAGGAAGATGTCACGCCACATGGTCGGGTCTGAGGCGGCGATACGGGTGAAATCGCGAAAGCCTGAGGCGGCGAAGTCCAGCACTTCGGCACGCATGTCTTCTGCAAGCGTATCGGCAGTGCCGCAGATGGTGAAGGCGATCAGATGAGGCAGGTGGCTGACCATCGCGCAGATCGTGTCGTGATGATCGACATCCATGATCCGGATACGGGCCCCCATTTCACGCCAGAAAGCCGCAAGACGGTCGATGTCGGTCTGCGGGGCGTGAGGGTCCGGCGTCAGGAGGCACCAACGATCCTCGAACAGGCTGGCAAAGCCGGCATCCGGGCCTGAATGTTCGGTACCGGCCATGGGGTGGGCCGGGATATAGGCAATATCGTCGCGCAGATGGGGTGTGAGGGCGTCAACCACGCTGCGGCGCGTCGAGCCGACATCGGTCAGGATCGCGCCCGCCTTGAAGTGGGGCATGATGGCCTCGGCCACCGGGGCGATAGCCCCGACGGGTACGCAGAGCATGACGCAATCGGCATCGGCGACAGCCTTGGCGAGATCGGCTGTGATCTCGTCGCCCAGATCGAGGGCGCGCACCCGATCGAGCACTGCGGGGTCACGATCGGCGACGACGAGGCGGTTGACCAGACCGGGACGCTCGCGTAGCCGGCGCAGGACGGAGGAGCCGATCAGACCGGGACCAATGACGCAGAGCGTCTCGAACAAGGGCGTGGTCATGAGGCTTCGCTCCGTGAGGATGTGTCAGCGTAATCAAGGGTCGCGTCGGCGGATGTCGGGCGCTTGGGCTGACGCAGGCGGCGCATTTCGGAAAGCTGCCACAGGGCCATGACGGGGATACCGATGGCGATGTCACGGCCACGACGCAGCAGCGACAGACCCAGCGAGATTTCAGCGTCCACGCCGAAAAAATAGCCGAGTGCGACATAAGCGGCTTCCTGAACGCCCAGAGCGGCTGGCACAAGGAACGAGGCGGACATGAGGCCGCAAACGACACCCTCAATGGCGATGGCGCCGACAATACCGATATGGGCGCCCAGCAATTCGAGTGAGAGCCAGGTGATGGCAGCCCCGCCGAGCCAGCAAAGAAGGTGGATGGTGGCACCCAGAGCGATGCGACCGGGGCGTGACCAGAGCTGATCGAGTTCAGCCTGGAAATTGTCCATGTTGTCGATCAGCGAGGTGCGCCAGCCATCTGCAATATGGCGGCCCAGAAAACGGGCGGCATAATGGATGGCAGCCCCGCCACGCTGCTGTGTCCAGATGAAACCGGCGATGCCGAGCGCCAGAAGCGCCATGCCACCCAGAACAGGCCAGGTGAACTTATTGGTACCCGCATGGTCGAACAGGCAGGCGAGGGCGATGATGACGAACACGATCTGACCCAGCACTTCGGTCGTGATATCCACAATATTGGTGGCGACAGCGGCAGGCCATTGGAGCGGGCCGAGTTTGCGGGTGAGGGTAGGGATGCTGCATGTGGCGCGTATGCCAATCACCATGCCGCCAAGCTGGGAGAAGGGCAGGCAGTTCCCGGCAGCGTCACGCACGGCGCGTGAGGCAATGGCCCGAAAGAGCCCAAGTTCGGGACAGGCACTGAACCAGGCAATGCCGAGACCGATATCAACCAGCGCCTGACCACCGACGATGGACGCAAAGCCCCCGATGCCGATACGCTGCATGGCGCTGAAAACATGACCGATGCCAAGCCAGGCCATGATTCCCGTAAGAAGGGCAAGGCCCATGAGGGCGAGAACAAGGGTGAGTGTTTTCAAGGCCAGTCGGTTCCGAACGTCGCAGGGTTGCGGAGGCGCATTGTCTGGCCAGGAACAGGCCCGGCAATGCGGGAGGTTGGACAAAGCTCCTGCGGCAATTTGCGAGTATGTGCGCTGTCGAGTGCTCGCGGCTGTCTACACCAGACAGTCAGTTTTCGCTACTGCGCGGCTCAATATGACGAAAAAGCCATCAGGCGCAGGTTGCTTGTCCTTGCGCGAGCGGTATGGTGCGGTATCGATTTGCAATAAATGAGAGCATCAGGGCCTATCATGGGTGAATACACGCTGATTACCGGCGCGACCGGCTTTGTTGGCTCGGCAGTGGCGCGTATTCTCAAGCAACGGGGCCATCGCATCAGATTGATGGTCCGTGCCGGGGCCGATCTTTCCAACCTTGAGGGGCTCGATGCCGATCTGGTGATTGGCGACCTGACGGCCCCCGAGAGCTTCGGACCGGCGCTGGAAAACTGCCGCTATCTCTTTCATGTAGCGGCGGATTATCGCCTTTGGGTACCGGATCCGGCTGTGATGATGCGGGCCAATGTCGAGGGCACAAGGCGGCTCATGATGGCGGCACTCGATGCCGGGATCGAGCGGGTGGTCTATTGCTCATCCGTGGCGGCGCTGGGGCTGACGAAAGATGGCAGCCCGGCCAATGAGCTGACGCCGGTGACCGAGCACGATGTGATTGGCGTGTACAAGCTCTCCAAATATCGCGCCGAGCAGGAAGTGCTGAAGCTTGTGCGCGAGCGCGGTCTGCCTGCCGTGATCGTGAACCCTTCCACCCCGGTTGGACCGCGTGACATCAAGCCCACGCCCACCGGACAGATGATCGTGGATGTCGCTTCGGGCAACATGCCGGCCTATGTCGATAGTGGCCTGAATATCGTGCACGTGGATGACGTGGCGGAGGGTCATGCGCTGGCGCTCGAAAAGGGCGTGATCGGCGAGAAATATATCCTCGGCGGCGAAAACTACATGCTGGGCGATCTTTTCGCTCTGATTGGCGAGGTCGCCTGTGTCAAACCGCCCCGGATCAAGCTCAAGCAGTCATGGCTGCAGCCGGTTGCTGTCGTATCCGAATGGATGGCGCGAGGTTTCGGTATCGAACCCCGTGTGACGCGAGAGACCCTGGCCATGTCAAGGAAGATGATGTTCTTCACCTCGCTCAAGGCCCAGGAAACCCTTGGCTATGCGCCACGTCCGGCACGTGAGGCGGTGGCTGACGCAGTCACCTGGTTTCGTGAACACGGACGGATTGCCACGAAATGATCAGACATTTCATGGCAGCCTCGGCTCTGGCGGCATGGGGTAAACTGCTTTTCGGGCATGGGCGTTTCTGGCGTACCGGCGAGCGTCTTGCGCCGGGGACCGGAACGACGGGACTGAAATCCGGTGAGAAAATCTGGCCGGATGTGGCCATTGTCGTGCCTGCCCGAGATGAGGCTGAGTCGATCCAGGCCTGTGTGGCGACGCTGGTGCAGCAGGATTACCGCGGCAAGCTGAGCGTGATTGTCGTGGATGACGGCAGTACCGATGGCACGGGCGATCTGGCGCATCGGGTCGCTGATCCTCATGAACGTCTTACCGTACTTACAGGCAAGGCACGTCCTGAGGGATGGAGCGGCAAGCTTTGGGCCGTGCATCAGGGGGAATGTCTGGCGCGAGAAAAACTCGATGCCAATGGGTTCGTGCTGCTGACCGACGCCGATATCCTTCATTCTGCCCTTCATCTTGAGACGCTGGTGGAAAAGGCAGAGCGTGACGGCCTCGACATGGTGTCTGAAATGGTCGTGCTGAACTGTGAAAGCGCAGCAGAACGCCTGCTTGTGCCAGCCTTCGTCTATTTCTTTGCGATGCTCTACCCTTTCGAGAAGGTGAACGACCCGGCCTCGCCGGTGGCGGGAGCTGCAGGCGGGACGATACTCGTCCGTCGGTCCATGCTTGAGCGCATTGGAGGAGTCGAGTCGGTGCGGGGCGCACTGATCGATGACTGCTCACTGGCTGCCGATATCAAGAAGGCGGGTGGCAAGCTGTATCTGGGTCACAGCATGCTGGCATGGTCGATCCGCCCCTATCGGGGGGCTGGTGACATCTGGCGCATGATTGCGCGCACGGCCTATGTGCAGCTGCGCTATTCCCCGATCATTCTGCTTTGCACTGTGCTGGGGATGACGCTGGTCTGGCTGGCGCCTGTTTATTTTGCCCTGTTTGGTCGCGGGCGAGTCAGGGTCATGGGGGGCGCGTCGCTGTTGCTGGCCGTGATCTCCTTCCTGCCCACATTGTCGCGCTTCAAGCTCTCGCCGGTCCGTGCACTGGCCTTGCCGGTCGTTGCTGCCTTTTACATGGCCGCGACCCTTGGATCGGCCGTCGACCATCACCGTGGTCGGGGCGTGCAATGGAAAAGTCGTTTCTATACCGAGGAGACACATGCCTGATGAATGCGATCGGCAAACAGGTTGATCCCGTCTGGGGTGAAGCCGATGTGACTTCGGCCAAGGGCGCGGCTGACGAGAATTTTCCTGTCGGGTCGTTGCTGTTTGCCAAGGGCAACAGGGCGCATGTCACGGCCTACTATAATTTCGCACGGGTTATCGACGATATGGTCGATAACGAGCAGCTCTCTTCCGAAGCCAAGATCGCCCGTTTGCGTGGCATGGAAGAGGTGGTCCGTGGTGAGCGTGAGGCGCCCCAGCGGGCAGATGCCCAGACGGCCGTTATTCTGCGCCGTCATCTGCTTCAGACAGATGTGCCGCTGGAGACAGCCACAGACCTGATCACGGCATTCTGTCAGGATGCTGTGAAGAACCGCTATCAGAGCTGGGACGAGCTGCTCGGTTACTGCCGGTTCTCGGCCAATCCGGTGGGGCGCTTTCTGTTGCTGCTGCATGGTGAGCGCGCAGAAACGCTACCTTTGTCCGATGCGCTGTGCAGCGCCCTTCAGGTGATCAATCATCTGCAGGATGTCACGGCGGATCTGAAGACGCTTGATCGCTCCTATCTGCCGCAGGACATGCTGACGGCGGAGGGCGCCAAGGTGGAGGATGTTCTGCTGGCGCGCAGCAAGCCTGGGCTGCGTCGTGTGTTCGATCATCTGCTGGACGAGGTCGATCATCTCAATCGACAGGCAGCGGCTCTGCCGGGTCTGGTGCGCGATCGTCGCATGCGAGCTTATTGCGCTGTAGTGGTCACGCTCTCGCATCGTCTCGCCGCACGTCTGCGCCGGGAAGATCCGGTCGCAGGGCGCGTCAAGCTGGGCCGTATTGATGCTCTGCAGGCGCTTTTGCGTGGGGTGCTGGGCCTGATTCGTTAGACGGTATCCTGCCGGTCCGGCTTGTTGGAAAGTAAGTCGTTCTGGCCTTGCCAGGCAGCGTTGCACATGACGCCTGTCCTTCAAAGGGGACAGGGGTGCAGCTTATGAGGAGGAAGCCTCTTCTGCGGTGAGGCGGGGCTTTGCCCCGCTTCCCGGAAGGGGACTTGCCCCTGTATCCCGGTCTTTCGACCGGGCGCTTCTGGGGCATAATTCCCTAAACGCTTATGGGGCAAGGCCCGATGAGGAAACGGGTCAGGCCAGAATCTGGTCGAGCGCGGCGCAGAACGCTTCCATGTCCTTCATGGAACCGACACTGACGCGCGACATGGTGGGCCAGATGTCCCAGTTACGGCCGATTTCGACCTTCCTGGCGGCGAAGGCCGTCTTCATCTGCGAAGCGGGCTTCTTCCAGTCCACGAGGAACATGTTGGCCTGGCTGCCGGGCACGATACGGATATTGCGCTTGGCCAGATGATCGAAGGTCATGCTGCGGGCAGCGATCATTTCATCGCGTCGTGCCTTGATTGCGTCGGCCTGGGTCAGGCTGACAGCGCCAGCGGCAAGGGCCACGATGTTCAACATGGAGATCATGTTCGGGCCGTCATAGCGCATCATGCGCTTGTGCAGGTCCGGACGGGCGAAGGAGAGACCCAGACGCAGGCCAGCCATGGCGAACATCTTGGAGAAGGTGCGCAGAACGATCACGTCCTTGCCCTGCTTCACCAGAGAAATCGCGCTCGGCGCACCCGAGAAATGGATATAGGCCTCGTCGACAATGATAACGGAGCCAGCAGGCTTGTTATCGGCCAGCCAGGCAATGTCTTCCAGCGGGGTGACAGTGCCGGTCGGGTTGTTGGGCGAGCAGATGTAATAGGCGCCCGCATTGGGGTCAGCCTTGAGCATGGCGCGGACATCGGTGGCGTAGCCGTTATGGGCCGAGAGCGGCACGCGCGTCAGCTTGATCTTCATCCAATCGGCGGTACGCCAGGCTGCTTCATAGGTCGGGTTGGCCGTGACCAGTCCGCGTTCGGGTGAGCAGAAGGTCACGACCGATCGACAGAGCGGATCGCTTGACCCGGGCCAGGGCAGGATGTGCTCTTCGGAAATGTTCTCCACGGAGGAGGCGGTACGCAGCAGGGTTGAGCGCAGGTGATCGGGCTCATAGCGGTTGCCGAAAGGCACCTGGGCCTGACCGGCGGTGACGGCGCTCGGGAACGGGCCGGTCCAGCACTCATTGCTGCCGATGCGGATCATGTCAGGGTGGCCCACGAACGGGTCATCACCCGGTGCCTTGATGGCGGCGAAGGCGGATGAGCCGAACTGGGTCAGGGCGGCGCTCATGCCGAGCAGGCTTGTCAGGCGGCCAAAATGACGACGTGAATATCCACGTTCGAGCAAATCTTCCTTGGCTTCCTGGGTGAGGGGCGCGGTCATGAGCGTGTCTCCGGTGGCTTTGATACCGGCAAGGTGACGGCTATTCGTTTCGCTTGTCAAATCATTTTCGACACGGAATTGCGACCTGCCGGTCAGTATTCGTTCTTTTCCCCCTTCAGGGGGATGGAAGTCGGAAGATTATTGCCGCCTGCGTAGGTAAGGATCAAGATTGTTGTTGTGTCGCCCGAGACTCCGCGATGGGCATCGTTCACGCTTTCTGCAAAAGCCTCGCCCTGATGGAACACATGGCTGGTGCCACTGGCCTTGTCCTGAATCGTGAGCTGACCTTGCAACACATAGCCTGCATTGGGCACCGGATGGGTGTGCCAGGGCAGAGCCGTGTGGGGCGGTATGGTCAGGCGTATCATGCTCAGCGTCGGCGCACCGGGGGGATAGGCCGTATAGGGCTTGCCGTTCCATGAGCGGTCGGCCTTGAGCAGGTGATCGGCGTGGGCCGAGGCTGTTTCCTGTGCATGGGACTGTCCTGTCACGAACAGCAAGGTCGAGATGACAAGGGTGAACCCGAGCAGGGCGCGTGCACGTCGGCGGATGGGTGGTCTGGCGATGGAGAAGGACATGGGGCAGGGCTCCGGAGGATGGGATAAGGGATGCGAACTGAACGTCTCCCGGGCCGCACGGATTTTGCTGTTTGACCTTTTGCAGGTAAAAGGCGCTGTACTTGGATGATACAGGGATGAAGCGGTGAGCGGGTTTCAACAGGAAGCGGTGCTGGGCTGTTCCACGGCCGATCTTGAGCACGTCCGTGCCATTGTAACCCGGGCTGGCACATCTTTTGCCAAGGGCATGAAGATCCTGCCTGCCGAGAGGCGTTTTGGCATGTTCACGGTCTATGCCTTCTGCCGCGAGGTTGATGACATTGCCGATGGCGATGTGCAGGTGCCCGATCGCGCGCTGGCCCTGAAGGAATGGCATGCCCGTATCGATCGCCTTTATGAGGGCGAGACTCGCGATGCCCTGGACAGGGCCATGGTTGCGACAATCACCCGCTTTGGTCTGCGCAAGGAAGATTTTGCTGCGGTAATCGATGGCATGGCCATGGATGCTTCAGGCCCGATCGTCGCCCCCGATGAGGCAACGCTTGATCTTTACTGCGATCGAGTTGCCTCTGCCGTCGGGCGCTTGTCCGTTCGGGTCTTTGGTGATTCATCGCCTGAGGCGGATCGCGTGGCGCATCATCTGGGGCGTGCCCTGCAGCTGACGAATATCCTGCGTGATATTCAGGAAGATGCCGATCGCGGCCGCCTTTACCTGCCGCGCGAACTGCTCGTGCGTTACAACGTGCCGACCGACCCGCAGGAAGCGGTGTATGCCGTCGGGCTCGACCCGCTGGCCCGTATCCTGGCCGTGCGCGCCAAGGATCATTTCCGCGAAGCAACACGCGCGATGAAGCGATGTGATGGTGTCGCCATGCGCCCCGCGCGCATCATGGCAGCCTCCTATCGCCCCATTCTGACAGCCCTGCTGCGTCGCGGGTGGCGTCATCCGGACCAGCCCGTGAAAATCAGCAAGGCAGCCCGTATCCTGCGCTCCCTCATTGCCTATTATCGCTGACCCATGACGCATGTGCATATCATCGGAGGCGGGCTTGCCGGTCTCTCTGCCGCAGTCGATGTGATCGGTCGTGCCGGCGTGACGGTATACGAGGGGGGGCCAGCCTGTGGCGGGCGGGCGCGTTCTTATTTTGACAAGGCCCTCGATGCGCGGATCGACAATGGCAATCATCTGCTGCTGTCCGCCAACAAGGCGAGTTTCCGTTATCTCGGGCTGATCGGGGCGGAAAAGACCCTTACCGGACCCGGATCCCCGATATTCCCGTGGTTCGATCTCGAGGCGGGTCTTGGCTGGACGCTGCGCCTGTCGCGTGGCCGGTTTCCGTTCTGGGCGCTGTCCAGGGCGCGTCGGGTGCCGGGCATGAAGCTTAGCGAACTGTCCATGCTGGCCCGTATTCTCAAGGCGGGTCCGGATGAGACGGTCAGTGCCTTCATGGGCACGGGTATGCTGACCCATCGGCTTGTCGAGCCCTTCGCCATTTCGGCCCTGAACACACCTCTGGAGACCGCCAGCGCATCGCTGCTGGCCGCGATCGTGCGCGAAACGCTCGCTCTTGGTGGCGAGGCCTGTTGCCCCTGGTATCCGGCCGAGGGGCTTTCGGAGAGTTTTGTTGATCCTGCCATCGCCCATCTGACCCGCCTGCAGGGCGAGGTTCGGTGTGGTACGCGTGTTTCTGGCCTCGACGTGGCACAGGGCCGTGTCACCGCGCTGCGTATTGGTAGCGAGACGGTAGCACTCGGGCCGGAAGACAAGGTGGTCTTTGCGGCCCCTTCACCCGTCGCACGCACCCTGCTCGGGCCGCATCTGCCCGGTTTCGCAGCGCCCGATGCCTATGAAAGCATCATCAACGTGCATTACCGTCTGCCCGCGCCTGTTCAGGCACGAGGGATGCTGGGCAAGGTCGGTTTCGTCGGGCTGGTGGGTGGTGTTGCGGAGTGGATCTATCTCAAGGGCGAGATACTTTCCGTCACCGTAAGTGCTGCGAATCGCTATGCGACCCATGATAATGAGGCGCTGATTGCGACAATCTGGTCGGAGATCCGCCAGTCTGTCGGGCCGGTTGTGGCGGGTGGACTCCCCGAGGCCGTGCCGCCTGTGCGGCTGGTCTGTGAGAAGCGGGCGACCTTTGCCGCAACACCGGCGCAGGACCGCATGCGGCCAGTTGCTCGTACTGCACTGGACAATCTGGCTCTGGCCGGAGACTGGACACAGACAGGGTTCCCTTCGACCATTGAAGGGGCGATCCGTTCAGGCGTCGAGGCAATCAGGGTTCTGGATCTCTGATAACCTGTATGCAGACAATGCTGTCTGTTGCGCGGAAAACTGTGATACGGGCATCTGTCATATCAACGACACATTCAAGCTGGGAAAAGGACAAGGGCGGACAATGTTGATCTATTCCGACGTTCTGGAGCGTCACGAAGCCGAAATTCCGGCCGAGGCGGATATGGGCCAGGTGCGTCAGGCTATCGATTCAGCCCATGCCGCCCTGTCGAACCGGCAGAATGATGATGGCCACTGGGTGTTCGAGCTGGAAGCCGATGCCACAATCCCGGCTGAATATGTGCTGCTCGAGCATTATCTCGATCGTATCGATGATGTGAAGCAGGCCCGTATCGGCAATTATCTACGGCGCACCCAGGGCTCACATGGTGGCTGGGCGCTTTATCACGATGGCGGATTTGACCTCTCTGCTTCCGTGAAAGCCTATTTTGCCCTAAAGGCGGTTGGTGATGATATCGAGGCGCCGCACATGACGCGCGCCCGCGAAGCCATTCTCGACCGGGGAGGCGCTGCGCGCGCCAACGTGTTTACCCGTATCCAGATGGCGCTGTTCGGTGAAGTGCCCTGGCGCGCCACGCCGGTCATGCCGGTCGAGCTGATGCTGATGCCCAAGGCGGCACTCTTCTCGATGTGGAACATGTCGTACTGGTCACGCAGCGTGGTGGCGCCCATGCTCGTTCTGCGCACGCTCGAGCCGCGTGCGATCAACCCGCGCAATATCCACATCCAGGAGCTTTTCATCACCCCGCCCGAAGAGGTGAAGGACTGGATCCGTGGGCCTTACCGCTCGATCTGGGGGCATGTGTTCAAGAAAGTGGACACCATGCTTCGACCGATCGAGCCCCGTTTTCCTGCGGCCTTGCGCAAGAAGGCCATCAAGGTTGCACTCGACTTTATCGAGCCCCGCCTCGGTGAGGGTGGTCTGGGCGCGATCTACCCGGCCATGGCCAATGTGGTGATGATGTATCGCGGCATGGGCGTGCCCGATAACGATCCGCGCGTGGAACTGGCCTGGAAGGGTATCCAGGAATTGCTGGTCAGTAATGGTGATGAGACCTATTGCCAGCCCTGCGTCTCTCCTGTGTGGGATACAGGGCTTTCGGGTCTTGCGCTGGCCGAAGCATCATCAGGTCCCGATGCGACACGCCCCAAGGAAACGCGTGAAGCGCTCAGGCGCAGCATGGACTGGCTTCGCAAGCGCCAGATTCTGAACGTCAAGGGTGACTGGGCCATCAACTGCCCGGATGTGCGCCCCGGCGGCTGGGCGTTTCAGTACGAAAACGACTATTATCCCGATGTGGATGACACAGCCGTTGTCGGCATGCTGCTGAACCGCGAGGACCCCGAGGGAAACCAGGAGGCCATCGCACGCGCCCGCGAGTGGATCGTGGGTATGCAGAGCACCAATGGGGGATGGGGTGCATTCGATATCGACAATGATCTCGATGCGCTCAACCATATTCCCTTCGCCGATCACGGGGCTCTGCTCGACCCCCCGACAGCGGATGTCTCGGCACGATGCGTTTCATTCCTCTGTGAACTGGGTTTCCCGGAAGACCGGCCCGTGATCGAGCGGGGTCTGGCCTATCTGCGTCGCGAGCAGGAACCGGAGGGTTGCTGGTTTGGCCGCTGGGGCACGAATTACATCTACGGCACATGGTCGACCCTGTGTGCGTTCAATATTGCAGGCGTGCCGCATGACGACCCTGCGGTCGAACGTGCTGTAGCGTGGCTTGAGAGCGTGCAGCGTGAGGATGGCGGCTGGGGTGAGGATTGCGCCTCATACGAGGGTGCGACACCGGGAGAGTATGACAAGAGCCTGCCGACCCAGACAGCCTGGGCCATTCTGGGGCTCATGGCCGTCGGACGTCGTGAGACACCGGCGGTAAAGCGCGGGATTTCCTATCTTGTTGCCCAGCAGAACGGTCAGGGTGAGTGGGAAGAGCAGCCCTATAATGCGGTTGGTTTCCCCAAGGTGTTCTATCTGCGTTACCACGGGTACAAGCAGTTCTTCCCGCTCATGGCGCTTTCGCGTTTCCGTAATCTCGGTCTGAGCAATTCAGGCCGCGTCGAGCACGGTTTCTGAAATGCTGGGTGTGTTGGCCGGGCTGGAGGCTGAAGCACGCCTGATCAGGCCCCATGTGCCGCAGTCACCCGTTGCGCTCAGCGGGGCAACGCGTGACGGCGCTCTGCGCGGGATCGAGCGGCTGCTGGCCGCAGGGGCGACGGAACTGCTATCTTTCGGTTGCGCGGCGGGTTTGGCGCCCGATCTGATGCCGGGAGCGATTATCATCCCGCAATGGGTGATGGTCGACGGGCAGCGCCTCAAGACCGATTCCGGGCTTTCACGGCAATTTGGCGTAGGGCGAGACGGGGTGCTGCATGGCGGTATCCTGCACAGCGACACGATTGTTGCGATGGCGACCGAGAAAAACAGCTACCATGCCCAGACAGGCTGCCTGGCTGTCGACATGGAGAGTGGCCTCGTGGCGCGCACCGGCTTGCCTTTTGCCGTGCTGCGCGTGATCTGCGATGACTCCCGGCGTGATCTGCCGCCTGCAGCGCTGGATGTGCTTGATAAAGGGCGTATCTCTCCCTTGCGACTGCTTGCCAGTCTGGGCCGACAGCCCGGGCAGATACCGGCCTTGATGGCGCTTGGACGTGATGCGGCCAAAGCGCGGCGGGCCATGGCAGGATTTCTATCCGGCCTGTCCTGAGCAGATCTCGTCGCCAGACAGTGCGATCTGCATGGAACATTGGATCACTCGCTATGAGTTATCAGGGCCCAAGGTATGGGATCCGTCCACACAGTAAATAATTGTATAGTTTCCGAGTGTGAAATAATTGGAAACAAACGTTAAGGGTGGCGATACCGGGGAAGTTTTGCATCACGCTCCCGGTATCGCCACCCTTATGAACGATAATACTATGGCCGAAAATAGGCACTGATTTGTAAAGGTATCTTTTTCCAGGTTTTTTGGTGCCGTTTCATTGGCGCGCTTTATCTTGGAGAAATTCAGGATGTGATAATGTCGGTCAGAAAACAGCGCTCAAAGTATCGCTGCCTCTGTATCGTCTCTTCCTGCTGCTTAGGGGAAGCTCGAAGGCGCTTCTTGCGCGCTAGCGTTAGCAAGCCACACTGATGGTGTCTCTCGGTTCACTTGCTGCATTCTCGACGTCCACCAGGTCTCGTTATGAGAGGGGATGTTATAGATAACAAAACTATGAGATATGGCTGTTTCTTCTGGCCCCTTGTTTGTTACCTGTGTCACGGTCCTCTCGTGAAGGGATGATCCGGCGTTCGTTCTGGACGTGATCGGATTACCCCACGGCTGATGTAACGTCACAGGCCATCCGGGTCTTTGACCGAACATGCCGATGAAAGTTGGGCAATGTCATGTCCCTGTATGTCGGGTAAGGCCGATTGCTTCTCGGGAGGGCTGTAAAGCTCGTCATGCAGAACAGTCGGGACAGTTCAGGGCCGCTTTCAAAAAGGGAGAGATTCCTGATGAATATGCCTGCATTCTGCTTTCAAACCGTACCGACAATCAGGATGGAATGGGGAGGGATCTCTGGCCTCGGGCAGGATCTCAAAGGCAGGTTTTCTGTGGCCTCTGTGCTTCTGGTGACGGATCGCGGTCTGGCCCGTTCAGGCTTGCTGGAGCCTGTTGTCGCGTCTCTGTCTGCCGCCGGTCTGAAGATCACGCTGTTTGATGGCGTCGTTGCTGATCCTCCCGAGGCCGTATTGCTGGAATGTGTGGCCGTCGGTCGGGAGGCTGCAGTGGAACTGGTGCTGGGGTTGGGCGGCGGGTCATCGCTCGACGTTGCCAAAATGGCGGCGGTGCTGCTTGGCACGACGCATCAGCCTCTTGCAGACATGTACGGTGTGGATCGTGTCGAGGGCAGGCGGCTGCCTCTCGTCCAGGTGCCCACCACTTCCGGGACGGGGTCAGAGGTGACGAACGTGGCAGTCATCACCCTTGATGGAACGAGAAAGAGCGGTGTGGTCGCCTCGCAGCTTTTTGCCGATTATGTGCTGCTCGATGCGGAACTGACACGCGGTCTACCGCCTCTCCAGACGGCGGCGACCGGACTGGATGCGATGGTCCATGCCATAGAGGCCTATACAGGCAAACGACGCAAGAATCCTGTGTCGGACCATCTCGCCCGATCGGCCCTGCGCTTGCTGGGCAGGAATCTGGTTACAGCATGCCGGGAACCCGAGAATCGCCCTGCGCGCGAGGCGATGTTGCTCGGCGCCATGCTGGCCGGGCAGGCCTTTTCCAATTCACCGGTTGGTCTCGTTCACGGCATGGCTTATCCGCTTGGCGGGTATTTCCATGTGCCGCATGGTTTGTCCAACGCACTGATGCTTGCTCATGTGCTCCGGTTCAACATGCGTGAAGCGGCCGGGCTCTACGCTGAACTTGGCGATGATCTCGGCGTGACGCAGGGCGGTACGCCCGCCGAAAAGGCAGAGACATTCATTCGCTTCATGGAAAATCTGATGGACGAAAGTGGTCTGCCGCGTCGTCTGCGCGATGTCGGGGTCACCGAGGACTCGCTGCCCTCTCTGGTAGCGGATGCGATAACCCAGACCCGTGTTCTCGTGAACAACCCTGTCCTGATCACCGAGAATGAGATGATCGGGCTGTATCGTCAGGCGTTCTGAAAACCGCAGAAATCTCGCTTTGTGCCTCAGGCGGCCGGAGCGAGATAACGTTCCACGAGGCCGATGAAAAGTGCTGCGCCGGGGAGGATGTTGTCGTCGTTGAAATCGAACCCGCCATTATGGAGCGGGGTGCCGTTGCAGCCCTCGGTACCATTGCCGATGAACCAGTAGCAGCCATTGGGATGCGCCTGCAGCATGAAGGCAAAATCCTCGCTCCCCATGAAGGGCGGGCTGTCATGGCAATGATCTGCTCCGAACAACGCGGCGGCGGTGCTGCGGGCAAAGTCGATGGCCTTGCCGTCATTGACCAGCACAGGGCTGCCATTCAGATGCTCGACCACGGCCGCGCAGTCATGGGCGGCTGCCGTGTTGGTGGCAATGTCGCTGACGCGTTTGAGAACCAGCTGGCGGATTTCATCGGTCATGGTGCGGATGCTCAGAAGCAGCTCGGCCTTGTCAGGGATGACATTGGCCGCACTGCCGGAATTGAGCGCACCAATCGTCACCACGGCAGGCGCAAAGGGATCGACATTGCGCGAGACGATGCTTTGCAGGGCCAGCACCAGCTGGGCAGAAGCGACGACCGGATCATGTGACTTCTGGGGGAAGGCACCATGACCGCCCGTACCCTTGAGCGTGATGCGCACGGTATCCGACGACGCCATGCTCGCATTTTTGTGGAAATAGAAATTACCGCTGGGGAAGCCGGGCATGTTGTGCTGGGCAAACAGGATATCGCAGGGGTATTTCTTGAACAGCCCGTCATCGATCATGCGGCTTCCGCCACACAGGAGTTCCTCGGCAGGCTGGAATATCAGATGCAGAATACCATCGAAGGGCTTTTTCTCGGCAAGATAGCGTGCGGCGCAAAGCAGCATCGTGGTGTGGCCATCATGGCCGCACATATGGGAAACGCCTGACTGGGCGCTCTGCCAGGGCAGACCGGTCTTTTCGAGAATGGGAAGCGCATCCATCTCGGCACGCAGCCCGATAACCTTGTTGCTGGTTCCATTGCGCAGCGTGGCGACAAGACCGGTACCGGCAAAGCCGCGTTCGATCGTGTAGCCCCATGACTGGAGCTTTTCAGCGACCATATCGCTGGTGCGTTTTTCATCAAAACCGAGCTCGGGATGAGTATGCAGATCATGCCTCAGGGCAACGAACTCATCCTTGAACGACGCAAGATCCTTGAGAAGGGTAGACACTGTGGCAGCCTCTTTCATTCATGCGGGCCTCTGGCAATGGGGCCCTGCTTGACTGAGTCAACGATTATCGAGGCGGAGTGGTTGGCGCTGACGGGGTATCACAAGATGACGATCCGCAAGTCTGCGCCGGTTTGCCGTGGCGACGGGGAGGCGAGGGCAAGGCAAACACAGCACATCCTGTGGATGGGCTGTGTGATGGCTGAAGGCCAATGGCTTATCGGGTCTGGTTATTCAGCCCTGACCGAGCCCCGTTCGGCTGATCAGGATGAGATAGAACAGGAATACGGCATCGAGCCCGAGCACCATTGGGGTGAGGCGGACAAACTGCCGCGTGACGACGAGCATGAGGGAGTAGAACAGCAGCCCGAGCGCAAGGCTGATCATGAAATTACCGGTGAGCACGGCAATGAGCAGCATGAAGGCCGGTGTCAGCAAGGCCTCTTGCGAATGGTTGGCGGCCTGCCCCAGAGCAGAAAGCATCGAGAGGCCGACGAGGATGAGCACCGGTGCGGTTGCCTCGGGGGGAATCATGACGATGAGCGGCCAAAGCACAGAAGAGGCAGCAAAAAGCAGCGCCACGACCAGCGCTGTCAGCCCCGTCCGACCGCCAGCCTCGACCCCCACAAGGCTTTCCACATAGGCCGAGACCGTGCTGGTGCCGAGCGCTGAACCGATGATGCTGGCAGACCCGTCAGCCGCAAAAGCGGCGCGCCCGAGCAGGGTGGTGCCATCAGGTTTTGTCAGGCGTGCCCTGTTGGCGACACTGTACATGGTGCCTGTCGCATCGAAGAAATCGCTGATCAGAAAATAGAGCGTGATGGGCAGCAGCAATTCGAGATGGGAGAAGAAATCTCCGAAGTTGAACGGGAAAAGCAGGTGGGTGGGATAATGCGGCCATTCGACCACCTGGCTTGGCAGGCTTGCCATAGGATGGCCGTTCTTGTGCACGAACAGGCTGACAAGTGTGACGGCCAGAATGGTGATGAGCATCCCGGCGGGGACGCGCATTACCATGAAGACACCGGCCAGAAACACGCCGAACAGCGTCAGCAGCACTGAAGGGTCGCTGAGGGCGCCAAAATGGAATCCATCGCCTGCCGGGACAGCAAGGCCACCTGTCACCATGCCGATACGGGCAATGAAGATCCCGATAGCGACCTGAATGCCGAGCACGATCGGTTCGGGAAAAGCCTGGATGATGCGATGCCGGAGTTTCGTGACGGATAGCGCGGTAAAGGCCACGCCTCCGAGCAGCACGATGGTGAACGCTGTGCGCACATCGACATGCATCTGCCTGACCACGATCTGGGCAAAGATCGCGTTGCTGCTCATGGCGGGGGCCAGCGCAATGGGCATATTGGCAAACAGCGCCATGAGCAGCGTGCCGCAGATGGCTGCGGCAATGGTGGTCATGATCATGTCATGCTGGGCGAGCCCGGCATTGGCCATGATGGCAGGGTTGACCGCCATGATATAGGCCATGGCACCGAATGTCGTGAGACCAGCCAGCACTTCGCGCTGAATGGTCGAGCCGCGCTGACCGATACTGAAGCGACGTTCCAGCCAGGAGGAAAAGGGAGAGGCAGACACGTAGGGCGGGCTCCGGGCAGGAAAGGGGCGTCGCGTTCTTCTAGGTGGGCAGGGGGCGTGACGACAAGGGGTATGAGGCGTCTCCCGCCTGTTCCAGCACCATAACCGGCGCCTCCTGTTTCATCTCACGGCCGGGATGCCATTCAGACAGGCAGACCGTCGGGCCGGTAGCCCGCTAGCAGGGCGGTTTGATGGGCGGCGTTATTGAATGGCGCGATAACTGTCCCGCAGGCCACTCTGCAGGGGGGTGAGCGTACCGTCGTTGTTTTCGGGCAGCAGGCCAAGAAGCATCATGACCAGCGGATAGACATCGACATTGTTGATGGTAGGCAGGGTCTTGTGCGGAACGAAGGCCGGGCCTGCTGCGATGAAAGTGGCCAGCATGTCCGGGGCCTGGTTGTCGTAGCCGTGCCCGCCTTTCGAGATGTGATCATGGGCATCGCGGGCAAGCGTCCAGCCATTTTCAGCCAGGCAGAGCCAGGCAGGTACGCGTGGATTGGTGCCGTAATGCAGCCGGGGCGGGATCTGGGCCTTGGGCCAGCAGGTTACGTGCTCATGAGGCGCGGACAGGGCGCGGGCAAGCTCGCGTTCATGCCCCGGAACAGGATTGATGCCAGCATAAGGGCCTGCTGTGACTACGTTCATGGCCTGTGCCGGCGCAAGAGCGGCAAGGGAAATGACGCGTTGGGGGCTGAGCGCCGTCATGCCGTGATCGGAAACGATGATGAGATTGGCCTGGACGTGACGTTGTTTCAGGCCAGCGATCAGTACTCCGAGCGCGTCATCGACTTCATGAATGGCCTGTCTGGTTTCGGGCGCAAAGGGGCCATCCACATGGCCGTGATGATCGACCCCGTCGAAATAGAGCAAAGACAAGGCCGGGCGCTTTTCAGCCGGGCGGTCGAACCATGAAAGGACTGTCCCGACGCGCTCTGCCGGCGTGATCTTATGGTCGAAATGGTACCAGATTTCGGGGCGCGTGTTGAGAATGGGGACATCCGAACCCGGCCAGAAAACAGAGGCACTCATCAGACCATGCATCTGGGCGGTGACCCAGGCCGGTGTGCCGTTATTCCACCATCGTGGATCGTCGACGCCGGTATGATGCCCTACACTGAAGGTCTCGCCGGGGATATCCGGGTCCGTCATGGTGTTGCCAACCACGCCATGATGGTCCGGGCGCAATCCAGTGACCAGCGTATAGTGATTGGGGAAGGTGATGGACGGGAAGGAAGGGCGCATGGGCGCGAACACCCCCTCATCCGTCAGACTGTCCAGCACCGGCGTGTCGCCATGATGGAGATAATCGGGCCTGAAGCCGTCGATTGAGACCAGGATAACAGGTGGCAGGCCGCTCTGGGTGTCTGTCTTGGCAGGTGTGGCGGGAGCCTCGCAGCCAGCCAGACATAACAGAGCGGTGAGGAACAGGGATTTGCGCGCCATCCATGCAGACTGGCAGGATGGCGCTTGTTGATCAATCGTGATGATGCGGGCGACGCCCGATATCACGCTCCCGTCTCAGTTCTGCTTCAGGCGTTCCTTCCAGACAGAATGAATCTGCTTGCGGCTCAGCTTCTTGCCCTGGGGCTGTGACGCAGGGGAATTGGGCTGGACGGTTGCAGCGCCAGCGCCGGTCGTGCTCCCCGGCTTGATCCCGGCAGCCGGGTTGGCATTGGCCTGACCCAGTGCATCCTCACATGCGCTGCCCTTGCCGACACCGAACTGGATGGTGGGCAGGAGGGCAGCTGGTGGGAAGGCGATGGCCAGCCCAGCCGTGGCAGCAGCACGACCGATGATTTCAGCCCCCGGCATGATGGTCGGGCTCTTGATCGGGCCGCTGATATTCACGCGCCCGGGGAACGAGAGGATGTTGAACGAGGTCGAGCGGGTTGTGACGTGATAGTCTAGCGTCTCGTTGCGCAGATTGACGGTTCCGCCACCCAGCGTGCGGGTATTATTTGTCATGAGCAGCAGGGAGTTGGTGCTCAGGATACCCTGACGCAGCGGCATGTCCGCAATGAAGCATTTCAGGTCGGAGCGCTGGGGGATGCCGAGTGCCGAAAGAATAGCACTGCCCACCTTGAGCCCCATCAGGTCGGGCAGAAGCGCAGAGACATCACCACCATGATCGACCACCAGCGTGACGCCACCATCACCATGGCCGAGGAGGGAGGCAATGGAGTTGCCGGTTGCGGCGAGGGTAATATGGCCACCAAGCGTGCCCTCACCCTTGAAGGTTTCTGTAGCCTTCATCAAACGCTGGATCGACAGGCGTGATACGTCGACCTTGAAATGGGTCTTGAACTGGCCATTCGCGGCGGGATCGAGCGCACCGGACAGGCCCAATGTACCGTTGCCCACGGCGAAATTGAGCTTGTTGATCGTGATTGCACCGTCCTGCACGACGATATCGGCCAGGATGTTGTCGAGCGGCATATCCTTGTTTTCGATATGGTCGCCCTTATAGACGAGATGCGCATTGACCGAGTTCAGCTTCGGGACGTTGATGGGCGTCGAGGGAAGGATACGGTTGCTTGTCGCGGCCTTCTTGCTCTCTTCATGACCGGGCTTGGCTCCAATGAACCCGCCGAGATCCTTCAGATCCACATTATGCGAATGCAGGTTGGCATCGACCGTGATGGGCTTGGTCTGAGGATCAACAGCAATCGTGCCGCCGATATCCGATGAACCCATCTTGCCCGCGAAGTTGGTGAAGCGGATATGGGCTGCCGTGTAATCGAGATTACCCGAGATGCTGTAGGACGGCGTCTGTGGGATGGGAATTCCCGTCAGGGCGTAAAGCAGCGACATGTCAGGACCTGCGAAATGCAGGACGAGTTTCGTGCCCTTGAAATGCAGGGGGTCATCAACCGAGCCACGAAGCGTGACATAGGTGGGTCCGTTTTCCAGCCGGGCATCGATAGGATAGGGACGGGTGGAATTGGTGAGCGTCAGGAGCGAGCCACCCACAATATGGCCGGAGATCGGTGCCTGCGCATAGCGCCCCTTCAGATCGACGACGATGGTACCATCCTGATCGCCCTTGGCCGGCGTCGTATGAAGCAGGACATGCATATCCGTCTTCAGCTTGGCCATGGCGACGCGGATATCGCCATCGGTGATCGTCACCGTGCCGATTTTGGGCAAAGGGGTGGATTGCTGCGGCGATGCAGGCTGGGGCTTGGCGTTCGGATCGGTGAACGTATAGTTGTTGCGCCCGTTGGCCAGAGCGACGATATCGCCCTTGGGCGTGTCAAGCGCGATCAGAGGCACCTCGAGCCCTTTATGGGTAATGTAATGCCAGACATTGACGGCCACCGTCGCTTTTTTGGCGCTGGCGAACAGCTCTTGCTCTGATTCGAAACCTTCGGGCTGATGGATCTGAAGGTCATCGACCGCAACTGTTGTCGTCAGGCCAAGTCGGACATGCAGGTGGGCAATGGTGACGGGGCGGTGCAGGGCCGCACTGGCACGTCGGTTGACCAGGGGTACGAACCAGTCCCAGTTCCACAACAGAATGAGCAGCACGAGGATGACTGCAAGCGCGCCCGATATGATGGCAAGCGCTCTGCGCACAGGGCGTCGCCGTGGCGGGTTCGGGGGGTTTCCGGTTTCTGCCACGGTCTGTGCCTTTCTGCTGCCTCTGGACGCCAATGGGGACAGAGGAGAGCAAGGCGTATTGCAGGGGCCGTCTTTTCGGCACCCGCAATGAAACAACCCGTACGTCGCCCCTGTCCGGGGTGATCCGTTGATTACGAGATTGGCAGAAAGGAGTTCCTGAGAAGCCTTATGGCTGCTTTGTCAGGTAGCTGAAAAAACCGGCTGGTCGGTCGCCCGGGATTCGCGTTTCGGTCTCAGGCCTGGGCTAGCCACGGCGGAATCAGGCCGGGATAACGGGTCTGGAGCAGCCCCCGCTTGGAGGTGGGCAGGTGGGCAATGGCACAGGCTATGGCATCGGCCTGAGGCGCCCGCAGCAGATCGAGCCCGAGGCAGAAATCATGCAGCGTGTCGCCATAACTGCGCAGGGCAAGGAAGGGGCGGATGCGCGACAGGACGGATTGCGCGGGTGTCACGGGCTGGGGGGTGAGCCTGAGCGATGCCGTCGGCTCGAGCGCTATGGCGCCGGTTTCGTCACGCGAGAGCCATTGTGCACTGGCAGGGAGGAAGAGGGTCAGTGCCTGTGCGTCATCATCGCATGCGTCTGAATGGACGGGCACCCAGTGGGTGAGGAACGCACCCGGCGCGGTAGGGGCTGCGTCGATGGCGAAGGGCAGAAGAAGGAAGCCATTCGGCTGAGACAGATCGTCATCCTGACGAGCCTCGACATGCTCCATGACGAGCAGGACCTGCTGCCCTTCACTCGTGACATCACCAGCCGGAAGGAAGGTCAGGCGATGCGAGAGGGGATCATAGGCCAGTGTCTCACCGGCCGATGTGACGAGTGAGGCAAAACGCAAGGGACGTGGCGAGGTCATGCTCTTATGGCTGCGTATGCTCAGCGAGGTATCAGCCATGAAGCTCAGGCTGTTCTCCTGAATATCCTTGCGCATGCGCCAATAGAACGTATCGAGCATGACCCGCCCGAGACGGGCCGCGTATTCGCAGGTAGCCGCCAGGAAACGCCGGGGTTCGAGATCCTCGACCTCGTTGCGGTTGAAATGCGACCACAAATCGGGTGTTGCCTGACCTGAAGCGGGGAGTCGAGCAAGGCGGCTGGTGTAGTGTGTCAGATTGCGCGTCAGGTAATGCAGGATACGCGCACCCTGCCAGTTTACCGGGGCCTCGGGGTCGAACAGGGTGCCATCGGCTTGGTAATAACGCTCTGACGCAATAGCCCAGTGACAACCATCGATGAACTGCCCGGTGAAGCAGGCCGGGCGAATGAATGTCTTGCCTGGACGATGATCTGCGAATTCCAGCGGCGCACGTCGCGTATAGGCAGAGGTCGGCGACTCGGTCGGGCGGGTAATATGGCCGTTGGAGCCGAAAATGGACCAGTTGAGAAAGATGCCGTCGGCCTGATCGAAGCGGGACAGAAAGCTGCTCATATCGGGAGCGGATTCAGGATAGACGTATTCGTCGCTCTCGAGGCAGATCACCCAGTCGAACCGGTTCCGGCAGGACTCGATGGCAAGGCCGTAAGCATCGGATCGACGCTCGGCGTAAGAGGATTTGTCGTCAGGGCGAGTGCGCTGCGGCTCGACGGGCAAGATAGACGCTGCGCTCTGAATGACATCCCATGTGCCATCGGTGGAATGATCGTCAATCACGATCAGCGCATCGAAGCCGACGGCCAGATGATGGGCCATCCACCAGCCGATATCGTCAACATCATTCTTGACGAAAACGATCGCAGCAGTGGAGGCCATCGGGGAAATCCTTCTTTTCTTGTTATTCCTGCGGCAACCCTGGGAAGGGTCAGGGAAGTCTCAATCCATTTTCAGCGCGGCGAGGAAGGCGCTCTGCGGAATTTCCACCTTGCCGAACTGACGCATGCGCTTCTTGCCTTCCTTCTGCTTCTCCAGAAGCTTGCGCTTGCGCGAGATATCGCCGCCATAGCACTTGGCCGTCACGTCCTTGGACAAGGCACCCAGTGTCTCACGCGCGATGATGCGTGAGCCGATGGAGGCCTGAATGGCGATCTTGAAGAGCTGGCGGGGGATCAGATCCTTGAGCTTGCCGCAGATGGCGCGGCCACGCGTTTCAGCGACGCTGCGATGGGCAACGAAGGCGAGGGCATCGACGGGTTCCTGATTGACCAGAATGGAGATGCGCACAAGATCGCTCTCCTCATAGCCATCGATCTGATAGTCGAAGCTGGCATAGCCGCGCGTCAGTGACTTGAGGCGGTCATAGAAATCGAACACCACTTCGTTGAGCGGCAGGCGATAGACAGCCATGGCGCGGTTGCCGACATAGGTCAGATCCATCTGGATGCCGCGACGTTCGCTGCAGAGTGTGAGCACGCTGCCGAGATATTCGTCCTGCACCAGAATGGTGGCCTTGATCCACGGCTCCTCGATTTTCTCGATCTTGCCGGGGTCGGGCATGTCTGCCGGGTTGTGCAGATCTTCCTGCGTGCCGTTGGTCAGGTGCATCTTGTAGACGACGGACGGCGCGGTTGCGATCAGGTCCAGATTGAACTCGCGCGACAGGCGCTCCTGGATGATCTCCAGATGCAGCAGGCCGAGGAAGCCACAGCGGAAGCCGAAGCCAAGGGCCGCCGAAGTCTCTGCCTCGAAATGGAACGAGGCGTCGTTCAGGCGCAGCTTGGCGAGCGAATCGCGGAGCTTTTCGAAATCATCGGCGTCGATGGGGAAGAGACCGCACCACACCACAGGGATAGAGGGCTTGAACCCGGCCAGAGGCTTGTCGGCAGGGGTACGATCGAGGGTGACGGTATCACCCACCGCCACATCGGCCACCGTCTTGATGGCAGCATTGATATAGCCCATCTCGCCCGGGCCAAGGGTTTCGACTGCGGTCATCTTGGGCAGGAACACGCCTACCTGATCGACGTGATAGGTCGAGCCAGCCTGCATCATGCGGATCTTGTCGCCCCGCTTGAGCGTGCCTTCCATGATGCGCACGAGAATGATGACGCCGAGATACGGGTCATACCAGCTATCGACCAGCAGGGCCTGGAGCGGCTTGCTGGCATCGCCCTTCGGTGGGGGCAGACGTGTCACGAGGGCCTCAAGCACGCCTTCGATGTTGAGGCCGGTCTTGGCCGACACCTCGACAGCGTCATCGGCGGGGATGCCGACCACTTCCTCGATCTGGGCGCGCACGCGCTCGACATCGGCGGCAGGCAGATCGACCTTGTTCAGAACAGGGACGATCTCGTGATTGGCGTCGATCGCCTGATAGACATTGGCCAGTGTCTGGGCCTCGACGCCCTGCGAGGCATCGACCACCAGAATGGAGCCCTCGCAGGCGGCAAGGGAGCGGCTGACCTCATAGGCAAAATCGACATGGCCCGGCGTGTCCATGAGGTTCAGGATGTAGGTCTTGCCATCCTTGGCCGGGTAGGTCAGGCGCACGGTCTGCGCCTTGATGGTGATGCCGCGCTCTTGCTCGAGCTCCATATTGTCGAGCACCTGCTCCTTCATTTCTCGTGCCGTAAGCGCACCGCAGGCCTGGATCAGACGGTCAGCCAGCGTGGACTTGCCGTGATCGATATGGGCGATGATCGAGAAATTGCGGATCTGGGAGAGGGGCGTGCCGGTCATGGCGCGATACATAAGCGATTGCGCCGTTCTTGTCATTGGGGAGAAACCGCCGCCATACGATTTCTCCCTGACGTTTCATTGCCTGTTCAGGGCTGCTTTGAGGGCTTCAGCGATCGGTCAGACGGAATTCGATGCGGCGGTTACGGGTATAGGCGGCTGCCGTATTGCCTTGGTCGAGCGGCTGGTAATCCGAAAAGCCGGTCGCTGCGAGATGATGCGGGTCCACGCCCTCGCGGATGAGTACCTTGACCACGGTAATCGCACGTGCGCTCGACAGCTCCCAGTTGCTGGGGAAGGCGGTATGAATGGGCTGCTTGTCGGCATGGCCATCCACGCGCAGAATCCAGGGAATATCGGCCGGGATCTGGCTTGAGACCTGCTTGAAGGTATGGGCCAGCGCCGCAATTTCCTTTTCACCCTCTGGCGTCAGATCGGCGCTACCCTGAGGAAAGAGAATGGAGCTCTGGAAAACAAAGCGGTCACCAACAATCTCGACGCCTTTCTGGTTTTTCAGGATATCCTGAAGGCGACCGAAGAACTCCGAGCGGTAGCGCTTGAGCTGATTGACCTTGTCGGCCAGCGCCACGTTGAGCTTGTTGCCCAGATCCGTGATCTGCTGGTCGCGTGCCGTGACATCTTTTTTCGCGATATCGAGCGCCTGGCCGATGGCGAGTAATTGTTGGTTGAGCTGTTCGAGCTGTGATTTGAGTTCGGCAATAGTGGCCTGATCGGATTGCGTGGCCTGACCGGCAGCGGCGAGCGCCTGCTCCTTTTCAGCAATGGTGCCATTCAGCGTGGCAAGCTGCTGTGTGAGCACATCAGCCTGACGCTTGGCACTGTCGCGATCGGTCGTGAGGCTCGCCACCATCGAGCTGAGCTGCGTGTTCTTGGCCTCTGTCATCGACAATGTCTGCTGCAGGGCAGCGAGTTGCTGGCGCAGGGCATCGAGCGAGTGGGTGCGTTTGCTCAGGGCCACGGACAGGAATTGCTGGCCCAGCACAAAAACCAGCAAGACGAAGGTGACCACCATGAGCAGCGTGGAGAGGGCGTCCACATAGCCGGGCCAGGCATTGAGTTCTCCGCCGTGGGAGCTGCGTCTTGAGCGTCGTGCCATGAGTACCGCCTCGCCTTATTGCGCCGAAGGGGGAACGACCGTTGACCCGCCGGGGCTGGTGGCGGCGATGGTGCGCGCCAGAACGCGCAGATCATTGCGGATCTCGCCAGCCATCTGGGCACGGCCGCTGTGAAGCTCGTCGATCAGCCGTACGATATGGCCCTCGATTCGGCTGAACTGTTCGCGACTGTCCTTGGCGTCGTTGAAGGCGGCCGTGCCGGGTGTCGCGGCCTCGCCGACATGCTTGAGGAACGGTCCGAGGAGGGCCTGCCCCTCCGCCACACGGTTCATCATCTTCTGGTTCGACTGGAGCAGGTCCGTCATGGCCTTGAGGCGCTCCTGCAGCCCGTCCATGACCTGAAGTTGCTGCATGCGGCTCTCTTCGCTGCGCGAGACAACATTCTGCAGGGTTTCGAGATTCTCGGCGGTCTGTTCCAGCAGGGCCTGCACATAGGCGGGCACGGAGGCATCGCCCCCTTCGATCAGGGTGCCGCCCTGCTTGGTGATACCAACCAGCCATTCCTCGACTTCATTGAAAAACCGGTTCTGGGCCTGACCGGCATTGAGATCGAGGAAGCCCAGGATGAGCGCTCCGGCAAGACCGAACATCGAGCCCGAGAAGGCGGTGGACATGCCTTTGAGCGGTTCGGCGAGGCCGGTTTTGAGTTGGCCGAACATGGCGTCGAGATTGCCATCACCCACGCTCATGCTGCCAATCACCCCGGCAATGGAGCTGACCGTGAGCAGCAGGCCGTAAAACGTGCCGAGCAGGCCTAGATAGATGAGGAGGCTCGTCATGTAGCGCGAGATATCGCGGGATTCGTCAAGGCGGCCCGAAAGACTGTCGAGCGTGGCCTGAGCCGACTGGTGCGACAGGCTCAGCCGACCTGTCGCCGTGCGGGCCGCGAGATTACGTGCCAGCGCCCCAAGCAGGCGAGGGGGCTGGGGCTGGGCGAGGCCGGTGCGGTTCACACGCAGCTGATCGACCCACTTCACCTCGGGCATCAGACGCAGCACCGTGCGCAGATTCCACAGGATGCCAATGACCAGCACACCGAGAATCAGCCCATCCAGCGCCGGATTGGCAAAGAAGGCGGCATAGAGCGTCTTGCTGAGCAGGGCGGCTACGGCTGCGACGAGGACCAGAAAGATCCCCATGCGCAGGAGGTAAAGGGTGGGGCGGGTCATGGCGTGGGGGTCCTCGATGCGGTTCCGAACTGGGCTTCAGAAATCGGGGCCGGTACGGCACCCTCGGCGATGATGTCGAGACGGTCTGCCGGCGCCGTGCCGGGCTTAGCCAGACCGGTGGCACGCGGATAGATGCGCGTAGTAGCCACGCCTTCGCGTATCAGAATGGAGCGCACGACCAGTGCGCGGGCAAGCGCAATACGGCGCGGGGTGGAAAGATCCTCATTTGTGCCGCTGGCCGAGGCCCAGAGCGTGACACGCAGGCTGGGCTTGCCTGCCAGCACCCTGGCTTCATCGCGCACGGCATCGATCATGGCCTGACTCATGCCGCTGCTATTGGCATCGAACAGCACACGCAGGCCATTTGCCTGCTTCTCGACCTTGCCCTTCGATGCCGGGTCGGGCTTGACCTCTTCCGGCGGGACAGGGGGGTGGGTCGGTACGGTCACGCCGGGCGGCGGAATGACAACGGGGCGCGGGGGCTGGGCGGGAACGTCCGGTGGTGCGCCGACGCGCTGTGCTGCAGGGGCGCGGGGTGTCGCGGCCGGTGCACTCTTGCCGGGCAGATTGCTGTTGGGTGCCGGGCTGGTCGCAGAGGACGTGGCCGGATGGGACGGGGCAGATTTGCCTTTGGTGGCGGAGCTTGTATCCGCTTTATGCCCGCTCTTGTGGCCTGCCTTCTCGGTCTTGCCTGTGGAGGCTTTCTGAGGGTTCTTCTGCGATGCTGATTTCGCCGCAGGCCTGGCTGCGGGGATGGCATCATCATTGGAGGTGACCTGCGCCTGTACAGGCATCGCGGTCAGCAGGGCAGCCGGAAGACCGGCCGAAAACAGGAGGGAGAGGAGGATCGGCCGTTTCATGACCGGGTGATCCTAATCGCGCTCCCCCCGCGCTAGCAATGGGGAATGAGATCTCGTTGTCCCGATGGTTCCCACGCTATCCGGATTTATTTGCGGAATGACCGGTTTTCGTATCCTGCCCGCGCCGGAGCACGGGCAGGTTGGGATCTCAGGCCTTGCGGGTCAGGGCGTCGAGCACGATCTTGCGGATCGGTCCATGCAGGTGGCCGTTACCGGCGACCAGCGTCACGTCATTGTCGAGATCGGTGATTTCCAGACCCTCCGGATCGGTCACGTAGCCGCCAGCCTCGCGCACGATCAGCAGACCGGCCGCGCAATCCCAGGGCTTGAGGCCAATTTCCCAGAAGGCTTCATAACGACCGGCAGCAACCCAGGCGAGGTCGAGCGCTGCGGCGCCGAAGCGACGGAAACCTGCAACATGGGGCATAAGTGCCGCCAGTGTGCGACCGAACGGCAGACGGCGATCGGCCGGGGTCTTGGCGAAGGGGATGCCGGTAGCAATGAGCGATTCGGACAGGTCACGACGTGCCGAGACGCGAATACGGCGCTCGTTCAGGAAGGCGCCAATGCCCTTCTCTGCCCAGAACATCTCATTGGCGGCAGGATTATAGACCATGGCAGCGGCAATTTCAGTCGAGCCATCGGGGTGGCGACGCTGCAGGGCGATGGAAATGGCCCATTGCGGAATGCCATGCAGGAAGTTCGATGTGCCATCGAGCGGATCGACGATCCAGCGCCATGTCCAGTTCTCGCCGCCCGAATTGCCGCTCTCTTCCATCAGGAAGGCGTAGCCGGGGCGAGCGCGGGCGAGTTCCTCACGGATTGTCTGCTCGGCACGCAGATCGGCCTGCGAGACGAAGTCACCGGGGCCCTTGATGCTGACCTGAAGCTGCTCGACTTCGGCGAAATCGCGAAGGAGACGCTTGGCTGCTTTTTGCGCAGCATTCTGCATAACGGTCATATGCGGCGAGAGACGCATGGCAATAATCCTGATGAGAAACTGTGAAAGAGCAGGGTAGTCGTATTGAGGCCAAGCCGGCAGGCGGACTTGGCCTTGCGGGGGTGCAGCGTGGCTGCGCCCCCGTTTCAGAAGGTGATCAGGCCTTGGCGCGTTCGACGTAGGAGGCGTCGTCCGTGCGGACAACCACGCGCTCGCCGGCTTCGATGAAGGGCGGCACCATGGTCTTGACGCCATTGGACAGCATGGCGGGCTTGTAGGACGAGCTGGCCGTCTGGCCCTTGACCACAGGATCGGCCTCGGTGATTTCAAGCGTGACGTGCGGCGGCAGGGAAACGCCAACCGGGTCGCCTTCAACCAGCTTCACGTTCAGCTCCATGTTGTCCTGCAGGAAGGGCAGCTGGTCGCCGAAGATGTCCTTGTGCAGCATCACCTGCTCGAAGGTTTCCGGGTCCATCAGGACGATGTTGTCACCATCCGTGTAGGAATAGGTGTAGTCCTTGTCTTCCGTCATCAGGCGCTCGACGGTGTCGGCGGTGCGCCAGCGCTCATTGGTCTTGTTGCCTGTGTTCAGGTCGCGCATTTCGACCTGGATGAAGGCGCCACCCTTGCCCGGCGTGATGATCTGCTGCTTGAGAACCGTCCAGCGACGACCGTCATGCTCAATAACCTGTCCGGCGCGAATCAGGTTTGCCTGCTGCTTCATGGAAGAAAGATCCCGGGAATCGTGATGTGGATACGACGGGTCTGTGCCGCCGTGAAAGGCGGGGTTCTAACGAAGCGGGCGCTCAAGAGCAAGCAAGATGCATGGTCTGCCCTCCGGGATGCCACTCTGGAGGCGATGTGTGTGATCTGGTTGTGCATTTGCAAAGTGACAGCTAGAGCGCAGCCATGCGGTTTCGATCTTCTTGCGTGTTTGCCCTCTCCGGGCTGGGTCTTGTTTTCTGGGGCGGCTCCGGCGCCCCGGGCTTTGCGGGCCTGTCGCGCGCCTACGCCGAGGCTTCGATTTCGGCTGAACAGATGCCCGGCACGGTTGCGTGTGCGGCGGATTTCTCCGGTGGAATTGCGCCGACCCTGACGGCACCCGCACCCACAACGCGCAATACGTTTCTGTGCAATACGGATTTCGCTGTTCTCCTGTCCGGGGTCACGCATGAGCCTGTCTGGGTGGCAGAGCATCTTACGCGTGATGAGATACGCCACGCCCAGCATCAATTGCGCGAGGGCAAGTTCCACGAGGAAACACGCCAGCCGGAGGCGGACAGGGCCCGTCTGGTCGATTACCAGCGGTCCGGGTTCGACCGCGGGCACATGATGCCGAGCGGTGATGCCCCCAGCCGGGCGTCACAGCAGGAGACATTCTCGCTTGCGAACATGGTGCCGCAGACACCTGACCTCAATCGCGGCCTCTGGGCCGGGGTCGAGAAGAAGGTGCGCGAGCTCGTGCTTTCAGAGGGCGAGGCCTATGTCGTGACGGGGCCAGCCTATCGTACGCAGACCCCTGCCCATATCGGACCCGGTGAACTGCCTGTTCCAACCTCGACATGGAAGGCGGTCTATCTGCCGTCCCGTCAGGCGGTGACGGTTTATGTGTGCAAGAACACTCTCTCGCCATCCTGCACGCAGGTTCCTGTTGCGACGCTGGTCAGGGTGACAGGGGTTGACCCGTTTCCGACCCTGCCAGCCTCGATGCGTGAAACGATCACCCGCATGGCCGATCCCGAGACGCAGCCCTATCGTGTCTCTCCTGCACTTCGCCGTTTGACGATGCGGGTGCTCAAGGGGCTGATAGGCGAGATGTTCTCCGGTTCATCCCCGCTCTGACGGGATGGCGGGCAGAGTGTGCGTGTTGCCCGCCGGGTCCTGCACGGCGCCGGGCTGCGTCTTGGGGTGATAGTAATCCGGCCCCAGCGGCACCTTGCCCGCACCGCCCGGGATATCGAGCACGTAGGTTGGCCAGGCAAGGCCTGTCACACGGCCGCGCAGGCGGGCCAGCAGGGCACGTCCCTCATTAATCGGCACATGAAAATGCGATGTGCCGGGGGCGGGGTCGAGCTGATGCAGGTAATAGGGCTTGATGCGGGCGGTAACGAACGCACGAAGCAGGGCCTCCAGCGCTTCCTCGGTGTCATTGACACCGCGTAGCAGGACCGACTGGCTGAGCACCGGTATGGCGCGACTCTGGATCTGCCTTATGGCGGCGCGAGCCTGACCCGTCATTTCGCTTGCATGGTTGGCATGGAGCACGATCCACAGGGCGCGGTCGGTTTCGAGAGCATCCAGCATGGCCGATGTAATTCGTGCGGGGTCGGCCACAGGCACACGGCTATGAATGCGGATGGTCTGGATATGGGGCATGGCCGACAGCGCCTCGATGATATGGCGCAGTCGACGTGGGCTCAGCATGAGCGGGTCTCCACCCGTCAGGATGATCTCGCTGATGGCGGGGTGATCGGCAATCCAGTCCAGTGCCGTGTTCAGGGCCTCGTCTGAGAGGAGTCCACCGTCCGGCCCCACATGCTCGCGCCTGAAGCAGAACCGGCAATAAAGCGGGCAGACCAGCAAAGGCTTGAGCAGCGCGCGATCGGCATAGCGATGAACGATACCTGGTACGGGAGAAAGGGCGTCATCGCCAATCGGGTCATGCAATTCCCACGGGGCGGTCTGAAGTTCGGCAGGGGTCGGGACAACCTGCCGCCCGATCGGATCGTCCGGATGGTTGATCAGGTCCAGAAAGGCCGGCGGGATGGCTGTGGCGAACTGGCTGGAGAGAGCCTCGAGCGCCGAAGCTTGATCCGGCGGAACGAGTCCAACCGCAATCAGCTGCGATGGCGTGCGCACGACAGGGCGTGGCCCAGCGTGGCGCGGTTCGGCGGGGGGATTGACCTTTTCTGGCATCAGGGGGCTGTACTTCAGGCACAACTGTTTTCGCAACCGGAGAGCGCATATCATGGCGGGACGAAACGCAATTTCAGACAGGCTGCCGCTCTTGCAGCGTCGTGCCCTGCTGCAACGTGGCGTGCGTGCCTTTTTCGACGCCCGCAATTATCTGGAGGTGGAGACGCCATGCGCGGTGTCTGTACCGGGTGAGGAGGTACATCTGCGCTGCTTCCGGACCGAGCTCGAGCGACCCGATGGCACGAGAGAGCCGCGCTACCTGCACACCAGTCCCGAATTTGCGATGAAGCGCATTGTGGCGGCTACCGGGCTCGCGGTTTTTCAGCTCGCGCGTGTCTGGCGCAATGGCGAGCAAAGTGCCTTGCATGCGCCTGAATTCACCATGCTGGAATGGTATAGGCCCGGGGCGGGGCTCAGCGCCCTGATGGATGAAACTGAGGCGCTGTTGCAGCATTTATTGCCGCCCACCCTGACCTGCGGCGATACCACGCTCAAGATTGACGCGCCTTTCGAACGACTGACGATGGCCGAGGCGTTCAGGCGCTATGTCGGTGTCGATCTGCTGGGTATTGGCAACGACGCCGCCCGTCTGGCGCAGGAGGCCGGCACGGTTTTGCGCGTCGGCGAGACATGGGAGGATCTTTTCTTCCGGTTGCTGCTGGAGCGTATAGAGCCGTATATCGGGCGTGATCGCCCGACTTTCCTGACGCATTGGCCTGCGGCGCAGGCAGCGCTTTCGCGACGTGACCCCGAGGATCCGCGCGTGGCGCTGCGTTTTGAGCTATACGCCGCAGGAATCGAGTTGGCCAATGCCTTCGAGGAACTGACCGATCCGGTGGAACAGCGAGCGCGCTTTGTGGCGGATAGGGAGCGGCGGATTGCTCTGACGCCGGATCAGGACTGGCCGCTCGACGAGGCTTTTCTGGCTGATCTGGCGGATCTTCCGCCGTGCAGTGGGATTGCGTTGGGGTTTGACCGGCTTGTGATGCTGGCAACCGGCGCGCCGCGCTTGTGTGACATTGTGTGGTTTTCTTAAACCTTATGATAGCAATGCACCTTTTTGAGGGGCAAAATCGTTCTCATGGCCTACAGTGGCGCCAGCTTCGAACTGATCCGGCAGGCGGCTTCAGCTTCGGAAAGGGTATCAGGATGATGAAGAAAACAGTTTTTCTGTCGTTTGCTGCGCTGCTGACCCTGTCGGCATGCGATGTTCCGACCGTTCAGCAACGCAAGGTGCTGGATTCCATGATCGGCAAGAGCGATGTGGATGTGTTGCGGACTTTCGGCGTGCCCACGCGCACCTATCAGGCCAGCGGTCATGACTTCCTCGCCTATATCGACAACGAGACCAACTACTCACCGGGCACTGGTGGCTGGGGTTGGGGCTGGCGGCCCGTGGGGCGGCTATGGCGGCTGGGGCGGCGGCTGGGGTGGTTATGGCGGCTTTGGCGGTGGCTTTGGCGGCTTCCCGCCCAGCTATTACAATACGACCTGTCAGACGACTTTCGAGCTAACCAATAGTCGTGTGGTCGGCTGGACCATGCGTGGAGATGGATGCTGAACCTTATGTTGCCGACTAGAACAAGAACAATAAGAACACGAGTGTTAGGCGGGGCAGTGGTGGCTCTTGCTCTGGCCGGGTGCGAGAGCAGGGCTGCCCAGGACCCTCTGTATATCAAGGGTTCACTCTCCGCTGTGCAGATGCCGGCTGTGAGCAGCAGTCACATGTACCACGCCTCGACCAAGAGCGAGACGTCGAGCCCGGTTGCCTATCAGGAACCCCCGACTTTCTCGTTCAGCGACAGGCCGCTGCTGGACAACATATCGGCGTCTCTGGAACTGGGTGATTATCGCAAGGCCCTGCGTCAATCGGCCATGTTCGCCCGATTGGGCCGGAACGGTCCCTTTACGGTGTTCGCCATCCCCAACGAGCCCTTTGAACGTTATGCAGCGCAGGTGCCGGGTGGGTTGATGAACCCGCAAAACGCGACGACCCTGCGACAGATACTTGGTTACACGATCGTACGGGGCAACTGGTCACCAGCCAAACTGAATGCCACGATGACACGTCTGAAGAGTGACCGCATCGCGCTGAAGACACTTGGCGGAGATGCGCTCACCGTGCAGCGCGACGTGTCGAGCGGGCAATTCACGCTGGTGAATATGACCGGTCGTGTCGCTAGAATCTGGCTTAATGGCGCCCCGCAATCCAACGGGACGCTTTATATCACCCAGGATATTCTTCCGCCGCGCGGCTGACGATATCGCTCAGTCTTGCCCCGGCTTCGTCGGCATCGACGAAGCTGAGGGGGACGGCGAGAAAATCGACATTGGCCTTGAACATGGCGATTGCCTGTTCCTTTGTCTCAATGTCCTCGGCGATGACCGGCAATTCCATCATCTGTGACCACCATGCGGCCAGATCAGGCGCATTGGGGGCTATGGCGATATAGTCAGCGCCCAGTTCGCCTGCGCTCATGGCCTCGTCACGGCTTGTGCCACAATAGACGCCAAGTTGCAGGTCGCGCCCCAGCTCTTCACGGGCAGTCAGGCATTGGGCCGGGCTGCTGGTGAGGTGCACGCCGTCGCAACCCAGCTCATGCGCCAGAGCCGGAAGGTCGGTCAGGATCAGGGCCGTGCCGCTGGCCTGCACGGTCTCGCGAATGGCATGCACACAGCTTCTGGCACGGGTCTCATCGGTTGTGGAAAGACGCAGGGCAGCGGGGGTCCAGCGTTCGAGCACTTTCGCTAGATCGGCCAGCTCACGTGACGGGTCGAAATCCGGCATTGTGACCAGATAGAGTTCGCAAGGCAGCATGGTGGCAATCCGTCCGATAGGGCGCTCAGGACTCTGGCGCGAGATATTGGTGAAGCTGTCCAATCCGGTAAGCGTTATAAGGCGGCCTGCCAAGAGCGAGTGCAGCGGGGCGTGTTGTCAAAAGATGGCCACCGCACTGCCGTGCAATATCGCGCACGGTCTCGATAGAGGGGGCATCTGCCGTGCATATCACCCATTTCTGACCCTCCCGCAGGGCGCAGGCTGCGAGTGAGGCGGCGTAACCAGCATCGAAAATCGTGGGTACGGTAAGGCCTTCGGTCAGGGCGCACCACCACGGAAACCCCATGATGGGCCCAAGCCCCTCACCGGATATGACTGCATAGGGAACGCTGAAACCCGACTGGCTAAGCAGCGGGAGGAGCGAGTCATCCGAGAGAGCGACAATCCTACGGGGAAGGTGTTGCACCGGCTTCATGCTTGACCTTGTGACATTATGAGAGCTTCTCTAGCACAAGCGGAAACCCGGTGTGGATGATGAGGCCATTTTGACGGATCAGACCGATAGCGCCACAGGACAGGCTAGACCTGAGGACCGGATCGAGCAGGCGCTTGATCGCATCGCCTATGCTCTGCATCATCCGCAGGCGAACGCGCCCGAGCCCATGGACTGGCAGCCTCTTGCGGCCAATATCGAAGCGCTTCGGCTGCGGGTGCGGGACATGATCGAGTATCTGGCTGATGAGGAGGCTGTCTGATCATGGCGCAGGTTTCCATTCGACTTAACGGCTATTCCTATACAATTGGCTGCAAGGATGGCGAGGAGCGCTATCTTCAGGATCTGGCCCGGCAGGTTGAGCGGCGTATCGATCGTGTGCGCGGGCTTGGCACGCAGGGTGGCGAGTCATGGACGCTTGTCATGGCGGCGTTGTTCATGGCGGATGAACTGCATGACTTGGCCAAGGAAATTCTGCCAACCACCACGAATGAGCGCGTCCAGCGCGCCGAGCGCATCATCGCCGAGAATGAATCGCGCGAGCAGAAGCTTAATTTGCTGGCGGAGCGGGCTGAAGGCATTGCAGCCGAGCTGGAGAGTACCTAGTTAGTGTCGGGTGGGACTGCCCGGTACGTCAGGCAACTCAACCCCTGGGCCGATAAGCACTTCCTTAGGGAGCTGGCTCTGTCGTGATCGTGGTCATGATATCTGGCGCCCACCTGCGTGAGCAGGTCCGGGAGGGCTGAAAGACCGACGGCCATGGTGGTTCCACACATGAATATCGATTGGGAAAAGCAGGATCTGCGCCGCATCATGCGGCAGCGCCGGATCGAACGCCCCATCTCCCCCGCTGAAAACACGGCCCTTAACGAGCATCTCGCCATGCAGATTCTGGCTGAGCCAGATCTGGGCCAGATCGGTTGCGTCTGGCCCCTCCCTGGTGAGGCGGACCTGCGCGCTTTGTGTCATCTGCTCTTCAACGCCGGGCGGCATGTGCTGCTGCCTGAGACAACGCCCAAGGGAGAGCCTCTGCTGTTTCGACGGTGGAGGCCGGATTGCGAGATGGTGGCGGGGCGCTTTGGAACACACCATCCCGATGGCGATTACGATCGCCCTGATCTCGTGCTGGTGCCGCTGCTGGCGTTTGATCGGACATTCAATCGGCTTGGTTATGGAGGCGGATATTACGACCGTACTCTCGACGCGCTGAAATGCAGGGCGTTCGGCTTTGCGCTTTCATGGCAGGAAGTGGCTTCGGTGCCCGTGGGTGTGCATGACGAGCCCCTCGACCGGATCGTGACGGAGCGGGAAATTATCAGACAACAGGCCGGGGAAGGCAGAGCAGGGTGAGACTACTTTTTCTTGGGGATATTGTGGGGCGTTCGGGCCGTGAGGCGGTCATGGCGTGTCTGCCGGCGTGGCGTGAAACCCTGAAGCTCGACGTCGTGGTGGTGAATGGCGAAAACGCTTCACATGGCTTTGGGCTCTCCTCTGCCATAGCCACCGATCTGTTCAAGGCCGGGGTCGATGTGATCACGCTGGGAAACCATGCCTGGGACAAGAAGGAGCTGCTGCGCGAGATCGACTCGGAGCCGCGTATTATTCGGCCGCTGAACTTTCCGCCGGGCACCCCGGGGCAGGGGTCCTTCGTGATAGTGCTCCCCAACGGGCGTAAGGTGCTCGTGATCAATGTCATGGGGCGTCTTTTCATGGACCCCCTCGATGATCCCTTCCGGGCCGTCACGGAGTGCCTGTCGCGTCACAAGCTTGGCATGACCGCCCATGCCATCATCGTGGATCTGCATGCCGAGACAGGAAGCGAGAAAATGGCATTTGGTCATTATCTCGATGGCAAGGTCTCGCTTGTGGTG